>ADZZ01000405.1 GCA_000179315.1 delta proteobacterium NaphS2 | reverse complement strand
GTCTTCCGCGTCAGCCGATATGCCTCCTGAGTAAGTCAATGTCAATGTGGTGTGCCAGTGTGGTCCATACCATCTCCGGCACTTCCCTGGACAACTTCGCTATCCTTTGAAGTCTCGTTGAGACGCTTTCAGGTCTCGATGTCCCTTGCATCTTTCCCTCCAAAGGTTCCTCTACCATGGTGCCCCCTTCCCTCTACAGGGTCCCTCGGGCCGGTTCCCCTGCTTCATCGGTAATACTGGACACTCCGACTCCCTGACATCCATCTCCTTAGGCTTCGTTGCCTTCACCTTCAGATACCGCATCGGTGCATGATTGTTTTGCTCCCAAACTGGGTCATACACTTCCCACTTCGGGCCGGGGCTTGATATCCGGGATTCCCTTCCCGATCATATCCAGCGGAGATGACAGGGCCTCCCAGGTTCCTGGAGGACCCCCTACCCGCATGCCCTGCTCTTTGACCCCGGCGGAACCCTGCCACCCCTTGCTGACAAGTGAACAGGATGTTGCCTTCCGCTGGTTGAACGGCGTCGGCTTCCGCTACAAAAACTTTCGAGGCTCTATCACACGGCCTACAGGTTCCCTGTGTACGCTTCGCAGCCCGGGTTACCCCGGCACCACGCAACACTCGGTTCCGGCTGCCAGCACGCTTGGCCGGGTAGGATTGGATACCTACAGGGTCCCAACAAAAAGTTTCAACATATGATGCTATGTCTCCCCTCCTTCCAGGCTTGGCCTGGCGCACTCAGCCCATGTTTAATGGGGATGGTTCCTAAAAGAATAAATGGATGGGCACTATCTATAAGTAACAATTCCGGAACAAGAACCGGCGACAAGGGATTCAGACATTGGCTGAAAATTCCGTCCGTCCCTGAAACAATAGGGGCTTTTCTGCCGCTACCTGTTTCAACAGGAGTTTATCTGAAGCATATCCCAAGTCTTTATTCTGAGAAGGAGGCAGAAGTGTTTGAAAAGATAAAAAAGCGTGATGGCGAAATCGTGCCTTTCAATGACTCAAAGATTAGGGCGGCGATTTTTAAAGCGGGCAAGGCGACGGGGGAGTTTGGTGGGCAGGCAGCCAAATCGCTCACAAGAAGGGTCCTGAAAAAGGCTCATAAATCAGGTATCGGTCCCATTCCGGAGGTGGAAGAGATCCAGGACATTGTCGAGAGGGTACTTTTTGAGGCGGACTTTTATAAAACAGCCAAAGCCTATGTCATCTACCGTCATCAACACGCCCGGATAAGAGATATCCTGAATAAATCAAATTTCGATCTTGTTGAAAACTACCTTCAAAATCTTGACTGGAAAATCCATGAAAACAGCAACATGACGTATTCATTACAGGGCCTCAACAACCGGATTTCTTCTCATGTGTCCTCCGAATACTGGCTCAACTGCATCTATCCCCCAGAAATCAGGGAGGCCCACAAGTCAGGGGATTTCCACATCCACGATCTGAGTCTTCTTTCAGTCTACTGCGTGGGGTGGGATTTACGGGATCTCCTCAAGCAGGGTTTCAGAGGTGTGTCCGGTAAGGTTGAAAGCGGCCCGGCCAGACACTTCCGATCCGCCCTGGGCCAGCTCGTCAATTTCTTTTATACCCTTCAGGGTGAAGCAGCAGGCGCCCAGGCCGTTTCCAACTTCGATACTCTCCTGGCCCCTTTTGTTCGCTACGATCAGCTGAGTTACGAAGAGGTCAAACAGGCTCTCCAGGAGTTCATCTTCAACATCAACATCCCCACCCGGGTCGGCTTCCAGTCCCCCTTTACAAACATCACCCTGGATCTTACGCCGCCAGGAACTTTGAAACATCAGCCGGTGATTATTGGGGCGTCGAACAAAAGGAGAGGTATTCCGATTTTCAGATAGAAATGAAGTTGATTAACCGGGCATTCGCCGAAGTCATGATGGAAGGCGATGCCAGGGGACGGGTGTTTACCTTTCCCATACCTACCTACAACATCACAGAGGATTTTGATTGGAACAACCCGGCACTGAAGACGATCCTTAAGATGACGGGAAAATACGGCATCCCTTATTTCTCTAATTTCGTCAATTCCGATATGTCGCCTGAAGACGTGAGGTCCATGTGCTGCCGACTCCGTCTGGACAACAGAATTCTCATGAAAAGAGGGGGTGGCCTTTTCGGGGCAAACCCGCTTACAGGCTCCATAGGCGTTGTGAGCATCAACCTCCCAAGAATCGGGTATCTGGCAGAAAACGAAGACGATTTTATCGAACGCTTCAAAGGAATGGTGCTGCTTGCAGGGGAGAGTCTCACCATAAAACGGAAGGTCCTCGAGAATTTCAGTGACAAAAACCTTTATCCTTATTCGAGATTCTATTTGAGGCATGTCAAGGAAGGTAAAGGCAGGTATTGGGCGAACCATTTTTCAACCATCGGCATCATCGGCATGAACGAGCGTGCCTCAACCTGTTTGGACGTGACATTGGAACCTACAAATGCCAGGGGTTTGCCCTTAAAACCATGGACCATCTCCGCAGGATCATTTCAGACATACAGGAGGAAACCGGCGAAATATTCAACCTGGAAGCCACGCCAGGGGAAGGGACATCGTATCGACTGGCCATGTTGGACAAGAAACGGTTTCCAGATGTCATTTGTCCCAACGAAACCGCATATCGAAAAGGAGAGGCTCCCTTCTATACTAACTCCACGCAACTCCCTGCAAACTACACAGACGATATTTTCGAGGCGCTGACGCTTCAGGATGATCTTCAGACCAAATATACCGGGGGGACCGTTTTCCATGTCTATTTAGGGGAACGGATCAACGATACCAACGCCTTAAAAACCCTGCTCCAGAAGATTGTAACCCGTTTCCGGCTTTCCTACTTCACCATCACGCCCACATTCAGTGTATGCCCTTCCCACGGATATCTGAACGGCGAAAAACCCCGATGCCCGGTCTGCAACAGCCAAACCGAAATCTACTCGAGGGTAGTCGGATATATGAGACCGATAGACCAGTGGAATCAAGGGAAACGGGCTGAATTCAAGATGCGAAAGGCATTCAAAATGTGAGTCGACCAGAGGGATTTCGTTTAGACAGGGTAAAGGGCCCATGATTATCGGTGGCATCCAGAAAAGTTCATTGATCGACTATTCTGGGAAAATCAGCTGCGTGGTTTTCCTGGCAGGCTGCAACTTTACCTGTCCCTATTGCCACAATCCGGACCTCGTCAGAAGGAAGCCTTTTAACGGGTCCCATTTTGATGAAAAGAAGATTTACGCGTTCCTGGAAAGCCGAAAGGGCTTCTTGGACGGTGTGGTTATTTCCGGCGGTGAACCGACACTCAACGAGCACTTGCCTCATTTCCTCGAAAGGATCAAGCATCTGGGATACCCGGTCAAACTGGACACCAACGGTACCCGGCCCCGGATGGTAAGACGCCTCATCGATAACGGGCTCATTGATTACATTGCCATGGATATCAAGGCGGATCCTCTGGCGTACCCGCTATATATTGCCGGGAGCTACAATCCCCAGAGCATCCTAACCAGTGTCGAAATCATACGGAACTCGGAGCTGCCCCACGAGTTCAGGACAACCTGCGTGAAACCGATGGTGAATGAACAGGGCATTCGAAATATCGCGCAAGCTATAACGGTCGCTCCACTCTATGCCCTTCAGCGATTTTGTGATGACAACGGGGTGCTGGATCCTCGTTTCTTTGACCGGATGGGTTCCGGTCATGACAGGGATGAACTCATCCGTCTACAGGCAATTGCATCACCTTGGGTAAAAAAATGCGTTGTGCGGTCTTAGGAAACGCCACGGTGGTACACAGATGGGCCAGGAATAAACTGTTCCAAAACTTGACCAAACCTGAACTTCAGATTTGGACAAGAAAGTGGTCAAGAAAAACCTGGACCGCAAACGGTCCGGCCAAAATGGAATCTGACCCAAACCGGCCCGAAACTAAACCAGACCTGACCAAAAGCTGTCTGGTCAGAAATTATTCTGGCCGGCCCGGTTCGGATCTTGGACCGGACCCAAACCGGATGGACAGAAAAGTCAGCGGACTGTAATTTGACCCCCCATTCTGTTCTTTTGAACAAGGAGGTTTGAATCATGTACCCCATCCTGGTGACAATCAGCCTGCTCCTTGTGGCAGGAAGTTCCATATACATGTCCGTATACGGATTGATGGCCGTATTTGCCGGAAATGCGCCGGTCATCATCTGTATGGGTCTTGGCATGGAAATCGGCAAGGTCCTGACCGTTGCCCATTTATACCGGAACTGGCCAAATCTCAAACGTCTTGTCCGAAGTCTGTATATCCTCATCATATCGGTTCTGGTCTTGTTGACCTCCATCGAGGTCATCGGGTTCTTGTCCCTGAGCCATGCGCGACCCAAAAACTGAGGGGCACAGAAACGACCCTTGAAGGACTCGAGAAAGAAGCGGCTATTCTCAAAGAGCAATTGGCGACCCTTGACGCCACGTTGGCCGGACTTCCGGCCTCCCATGTCACCCGAAGAATAAAGGAACGCAAATCATCCGGATACTCACAGAAACAGGCCAGACTTTTGGAAATCGCAAAAAAGCAAGCCGAACTTGAAACCCGGTTGATCGAGGATCAAAGAGATTCCGGTCCCATTTATGCGGTGGCCCAAATTCTGAGAATCAACGAAACAGACGCCATTGCCATGTTAATTCTAATCCTGGTTTCAGTCCTCGAACCCCTTTCCATCGGTTTGACCGTGGCAACGAGTGCTGCATGGGCGAAAAAAGAGGCACCTTCAAGCCAACGCTTACCTCAAAGCTCAGAAAATACCGATACGGATCAAGAACTCACGTCCATTGTCAGACATTACAACCTGACTGTTGACCAATTGGCGAGCATCACGGGCCGAAAAAAGGTCAAAACATGTAAAGCGTGGTTGGACGGCACAACACCGGTACCGGTGAAGGCGCTTCAAGCGGTAAAAGCATGGACTCGTAAACAGAAGACTGAGGTGAAAGAAAATGACCATCAAATTGAACAAGAATGACCGCCGGCTTCTTGCCGCGATCGCTGAACACAGGATCCTCACAACAAGCCAGGTCACGGCAATCCAGCGCAACAGCAGACAGGTGGTCCGGCGGCGTCTCAGACAACTGGAAGAGCTAGGGGTCATTCTTATAGCTCCCCGAGGATTGGGACATAGCCGGGGCAGGCCCGAGAAAATGGTATCCCTGAGCCGGGAAGGTGTCGACCGGATCAGTGATGAGCATCCGGTACTCCGGGGAATGCCAATCCATCAGATAAACGGAGACAAGATTAGATGCATGGAGCACCAACTCCTGACCAACTGGTTCAGGATTCATTTGGCCCAGATCCAACACGTCATTCCCGAACTTTCCATCCGGTTTCTGTCTCCCGATTCCCCTTTCTTGAAGCGGAATGATCATGATTTGCCGTTTATTTATGAGCAGTCGTCCAATGAAGGCAAAAACAAAAAAACCGGTGGATTCACTCCGGATGGGGTGTTTTCCATAGAACATCGGCAGAGACAGAAGACGCTTCTCTTTTTCCTTGAGGTGGATAGGGGGACCGAATCCGTGGCCACTTTGAAACGGGAACCCCGGGACATCCGCCAAAAGATCATCAATTATCAGGAATATTTTCGTAGCAACCGTTACAAAAGGTACGAAGGACACTGGCACTGCAATTTCAAGGGGTTCCGCCTCCTCTTTTTGACTCATACGAACAGCCGTCTGTCCGTGTTGGCGAGGCTGGTTCGGGAAATGCCGCCTTCGGATTTCATCTGGCTGACCAGTCTCGACCAGATGTTCACCAAGGGTCTTTCAGCTGAAATCTGGATTCGAGGCGGCAAACAGGACGAAGCACCAGGCTCGATACTGACGTCTCACTTGGCCTGCCAGGCGCCGATCCTCCCCCTCCTGTAGTCAAACCTGCCCCTTGACTCTTAGCTTCCAGATCTGTATGATATTGTCATACTATTCAGGAGGGATCACAATGAAAACCAAGAAAACGCGTGCAGCCTTGACGATTTCCATGCCACAAGACATGGCCGAGGAATATAACAGGCTCGCCAAGGAACTTGGAAAGAACAGGAGCGTGCTTTTCAGAGAGATGTTTCTCGCTTTCAAGAAACAGCAACTGCAAGAGGAGTTTCGAGAACTGCAAACATACGGCGCCGGACTTGCTCAACAGAAAGAGGTGTTTACGGAAGCTGATGTTGAAAAACTCGTTTTCGAAGGACGCTGAACGTGAAGGTCGTCTTTGATACCAACATCTATATCTCCGCCTTTGTCATCCCTGGCGGGAATGCTGAAAAAGCGTACCTGCATGCCATGGATGGCGATTTCGAGCTTTGTACCTCCATTGCCATTCTGACGGAATTGGCGCGTAAATTGGACGAAAAGTTCGAATGGGAAAAGGAGAAGATTGAGCAATTGATTACGTCCATCAGCAATCTTGCAACCACTTTTAAGACCTCTCCTTGGCTGAAGGTATTATCGGATGACCCGGACAATCGAATTTTGGAGTGCGCATTGGATGCCACCGCTGAATTCGTCGTAACTGGGGACAAGCATTTGCTCAATTTGACAAGGTATCAAGAAATTGAGATCATCAAGCTGTCAGCCTTTCTTGCAATGCTCCGGCAGGCACCCGCCGAATGATAGCAACCGCTTCATCTCTCCCAAAGAACCCCTGAAAAATCGCATCATAAATAGCCAAAACGCATCGAAATCGAGAGCAAAATGTATCGTAAATGCCCGCAAAATGTATCATAATTCACGTCAAATTGCATCGTAAATGCCTCTTCGGCATCCAAAAAATGTATCTTTATTGTGCAGCCTTATAGCGATAAGCTCCTTCTATTCCATATAGATATCCCGTGTAGGGATAAACAGGTATCACTTCCAGGCCCATTCTCTTGTAGGTCGTTTCTTTCCTTTTGATTCCGCTGTCATAGTTCCGCTTTCCTTTTAATCCATAATATTCGATGTAGGTGCCGAATTCAGGAAGATAGAAGTCCGGATACCAGATACGAGGTTTGTGGTCGTCCGCGTGGACCAGCACCCCTGTTTCGTATTGATACCGGATGGCATTTTCGTTCAGGAAGTATGCGATTCGACGTTCCCCTTCGGACTTGAATTTCGGGTTCTTGTTTCCGTTCAACAGATTCTCCAGATTCCGGTTCACACTGGCCACCTCTTTCCCAAGAAAAACCGGGACCTATTTAAATTTGTGGGTTTTGAGAAAACCGGAAAGACGTATTTTGTGGATGAAAGACTCAAGCAGTTGCGAAATGTCCATAACCCGCATGACTTCGTAAATTCTTAAATCGAAGATAAGGCTGTGGGTAGCCCCATCTCAATCCCTCGAAATCAAACATACCGGAACAGGTCCCGGTCCTTTCTTTCCTGAAGGGCATCGGCCTTCTGTCTGAACCCAAGCATCAGTTCATTCAGCCTTTTCAAGGCCTTTGCCCATCGACTGGAAATCACCCATCCTTCCCTGTAGCCGTACCGCTTGTTGAAACGGGATACGTGGTCGATGATACCCGTCCGCCGCATTTTACTCTGGACAGTCTCAAGCATTCGCGGGGTAAAACCATATTCGTCACACAGAAAGATCAGATCTTCAACGCTAATCTTAACCGAACCAGCCTTGCTAATGAAAACTGAACCATTGGGGCTTTGAACTTAAACCTCAATTGGAGTTGTGTGGTCTGCCGAGACTTAGATCCCTTGAGCGAAACTGGTTCACGGATGGGTTTCTGTTGTGGGAGACAGTTTTGAACGGGATCAAGGCACGCGAAAATATTGAACGAAAAAAAGACAGCGGAAGAGAGATTCAGTTTACTTTCGTGGAGTTATGTGGAAAATCTGCATTTGGTTCCATTTTCGGGTATGATTTTGGGGATTTAATATAGACCCACTGAGCGATGGGTGTCTGATTTATTAAAAAAGGTAAGGCCCGAAGTTGCCGCTTCGGGCCTCTTTTTTTGGGAAAAACAGAAGCAGACCGTCTTCCCCGGACAATATAAAGCATACCCATCATAGGTCTGCTTTTGATCCTTTTCAAGATCAAAGGCGTCATGCCCTTAAGGCTTCTAAAAAAAAATCCAGTGTAAAAGTTGTGGATTCATTTTCCATGTGTGCCGGAGCTGTTTCAGAGGCCAGGCGTACTGTAGCGATCAATGTCGTGAACAAGCCCGCACGGAACAGCGACGACAAGCACAACGCCGTTACCGGCAAACAGAAAAAGGCCGCAAAGCCCA
The DNA here is from genome assembly GCA_000179315.1 of delta proteobacterium NaphS2. GTDB lineage: Bacteria > Desulfobacterota > DSM-4660 > Desulfatiglandales > Desulfatiglandaceae > NaphS2. Next base: position 11 of record ADZZ01000405.1, on the reverse strand, counting down.
TCGGAGGGCGG
>ADZZ01000406.1 GCA_000179315.1 delta proteobacterium NaphS2 | reverse complement strand
GGCCGGACAAAGTCATCATCCGGCTTTTCCGGACTCCGGGCTGAAGATCAAACGGAAAGGAGTTGAGGGTCCAGTCCCATGGGAGCCGTGCAATCTGAAGCCGATAAGTCATGCTCCGCTCCTGCCGGAAACGTAATTCCTCAGCCAGGAGGTTGTATATGACCTCGTAAACGGAAAGCCCGTTCTTTTCGGCCAAAGCCAACTGCTCATCGAAGGTCTTCACCATGCCTTTAAACTTCAAGTCAATGAGTAATTGCTCAATTTTCTTTTTCATGACAGATCAAAAAAGTCACCCGCGGTATAATCGAGGATGATGTTTTCCAGACGGGACAGATCAAAAAGTCGATACTTAAGGGCCTGTCTTACGGCTTTGAGAAAAGGCTCACCGGGATAAGTCCGTTGCAGATGCAGCAGACGGCGTAACTTGACCACGCCACGACCATGGCTTCTTTTCTTCAGTTCGGCCACATACGCATCCAGAACGGCATCATTTCCCACCAACAGCTGTTCTTCTTTTGAAGGGACCCGGGCATCCTTTTTTCTTCGAATCGGAACATGATGTCCCGGCACAGTTGTTCGCGTATCACGTTTATCCAGAATACGGTCATGTTCCGCCACGTTCCGGCTTTTGTCATAAACGATGACCTTGCGCCAGTGTTTCTGAACTTCCAGGGATTTTCCAATCAGTGCTTCAGGGACGGAATAACGGTTGGTGTCCAAATGCACATATCCCTCGATATCGACGACCCGGTGTTTTGCCACATAGACCGGCGGCCGGTATGGGGGTAAATCAATGAGATGCGGTTTTTCAATGATATAGGCCTCATCCGGTATCATTCCCAAAGCCCGTTTGAACGTTTTGTCGCTGGTGTTCCGGCACCAGTCGATGGCCTGCCGGTTCAAATCATGCCAGCTGACAAAGTTCTTCCAGGAAGAAAGTTATTTTCCACAAAATGAAAAGGCCTTTCCACGCGGGCACTTCGATGGC
>ADZZ01000407.1 GCA_000179315.1 delta proteobacterium NaphS2 | reverse complement strand
TGGTTCGGAAATAACGGCCTGTTCAAACCCCTCCGCACTAAACTCGGAAATTTTGTTCATTTGCTTTCAAGATTACGTTCCAATACCGTACTGTACTCCATCCCCAAGATCGGTTCTTCCAAAAAGCCGGGAAGACCCAAAAAATATGGCAGCAGGTTGGGTTCGTGCGCTGAAATGGCGGCGGCATTCATGGCGTACGCTTCAACCTATCACGTCTTCCTGTACGGAAAATACCGTGAAGTCAACGCATACTCCCAAATCGTTATGCTCAAAACACTCAAGTGCCCTGTCCGGGTTGTCTGGGTCTTTCGAAAAACACAGTGGATCGCAATCTTCTCCACGGACTTGAAGCTGTCGGTTGAGCAAATTATCGAGTATTATGGGGCCAGGTGGAAAATCGAGTCGGGTTTCAAGGAGATCAAGCAAGACATTGGAAGCAGCAAAAGCCAAACCCGCAATGCACAGGCAGTGATCAATCACATCAATTTTTCCATAATGGCCGCAACAATCATTTGGATCTATGGTTCACGGCTCGAAAACATTCCCGAACGCAGGCACAAGGTCAAGGGTCGCAACAGTTTCGCCTTTTCCGACCTGAGACATATCATCGCTAAGTCCGCATTGAGCGATGATTTTCATGCCGTTTGCAACCAAGACAACAAACTGCCCCGAAAATCTTTCCTGGAGGCGTTGCTGCGCATGGTCGGCTGATCAAGCCGGGGGCATTTTCTGTGAAACTTCAGAATAAAAATAGTCCCTATTATTATAGCAACCGATCACGGGGCGAAACAACAAAAAAATCTGCCCAGTGCTTTTCTGCTGGACTCGGTTAGTAAAATCGTGTACTGCTTAATGGGAAAGAGCCCATTGAACAGGCCACGCGATGCCCGATCGAAAAGAAGACAGCCCGACACAACCCAAAGAAAAACCGCGGTTTCCCTTCTCGGAAGAGGATTGGGCAAATACCCCTGCAACTGTTCAACAATTTCTGCTTCATTTGGTTTCCTCACATATCACACTTGAAAAACGGATCGAAGAACTTGAAAAAAGGCTGAACAAGAATTCCAGTAATTCAAGCAAACCGCCTTCTTCAGACAATCCTTTTGAGGAAAGGCCGAAGAAGCAGAAAAAGAATAAATCCAAAAAGAAGAAACGAAGAAAGGGCTTTCGGCAAAAGATGCTTGAGCCCACCGAAGTGAACAATATCGTTCCTGAAGCGTGCATATGCGGAAACAGCCATTTTGATAACACGAACCCTTACTACACCCATCAAGTCATTGAACTGCCCGAGATCAAAATGGAGGTCACGCATTTCATCCTTCATAAGGGGGAATGCCCCTGCTGCGGAAAGATCAACAAAGCGGTGGTTCCGAATGAACATCGAACGGGTTTCGGTCCAAGGCTCTCTGCAATGATCGCCCAAATGGCCGGTAACATGGGGGACAGTCGCACATCATTCAGATACTGTTCTTCGGTTCTGGGATTTCATATCAGTCTGGGAGCATCCAGAAAGTCATTGACGTGCATCCGAAGCATCAAGCCCATATGAGAGCATC
>ADZZ01000408.1 GCA_000179315.1 delta proteobacterium NaphS2 | reverse complement strand
AATCCCCGGCATTAAATGCAGCCACTGCGGACATGATTTGAAATTTCTTTTCTTTGTAAAGCCTGAACCCCGGTACAAACCCGGATAACTGAACCAAACTGATTATCGGGTATTGGTCAACTCTGCAAACAGCCTTATCAATTATCATAGGCATGTTTCCGCATCCGTGCGCCGAATTGCCGATATTTTAATTTTCGACCTGAATTTTAATGGTTGAAAACGGCCTGACTCTTGGTCTTTGAATCAGGAGAAATGCTCTCTTTTAAAATCTTCATCGCATCTCGCCTTTACCAGATCCTGAAAATCCGTAACCTTTCCCCCTATAGATCCGCGGCTTCTTGAACCATGGATTAGCACCGAGCCTCGTGCCTCGGCACGGTTACTAATCCTTTATTTGTTGGGCGATTTTGCGATTCCAATTTAATGATCCAGATTCTCTCTCCAGAAATTGTGATATAGGGCCACAGAAGAGTGATATTCGTACATAAAGGCACATGTTTCCAAGTTGTTAAAGTGTTTTCCCAAAAGTGCAGGATTTTGGTTTACACCTGGTGAATTCAAGAAATTGTAAAAAAAGCATAGATTATATTTCTGGAACCAAGCTCACAATTGATATTAGAAAAGTAAAGTATATACTATTGGATTCTAACCTCTTCAACCTCAACTTGTACGGATTTGTATAGTTTTGAATCATGATGCATTATTTCAAATTCTTTAGCCATATCAGATCGCAATGTATCTGCTGAATTTGTATAATCAGTGTCGATAACATTATCATCTTTATCTAAACTAAAGTTTCACCGTTTTTGAACCTTTTCCAATTTTTCCAGCCAGTTCCGCGCATTTTTTTTATTATGCGCAGAGAATTTTGGCACGAAAAATGAAAATTTTTTCAATTTTTATGCCAATAAATTCAACTAGTTATTTAACTTTTTACCCTTGAAATTCGCTCCATCTCGTGATAGGATTCGATAACAACTTATTGATATTCCATCGGAAAGGAGCTTGGCAACATGTTTATTCTAAACGATATCTTAAAGCCTCTACAAAATGCTTTTTCTTCCACCAATCTCGGCAGGGAACGAGCACACTGGTTCTCTTATGCCATCCTGGCTTTCATCATCCCTTTCACTTCATCTATCTCTTCAAACGTGTTGCGTTGCCTCAATACCTTGTTTGGGCTCAACATTAACAAACGTCGATTCTACACCTTTATGGCTTCCAACAAAATACCATGGCATAACCTATGGGCCGCCTTATGGCACCTCATTCCTGACCCCTTGTCCGATGGGCGACTTATGATCGCATTAGATGATTTCATCAATCCAAAG
>ADZZ01000409.1 GCA_000179315.1 delta proteobacterium NaphS2 | reverse complement strand
CGGAGTCTATTTGGATGAACCTATATAAACAAGAATCACTCATGCCGGTTCACATGGTACCTTAACGAAGACGGTCCTCTCGTTAACAAGCCTTCAGGGGTTGGCCCTCGTTTCATATTGGTTCATGCGATCACGGAAGATGGCTGGGTAGGCGGGGCTCAACTTGTTTTTGAGGCGAAAAAACGAACCGGCGACTATCATGGCCAGATGAACTGGGACAATTTTTCTACATGGTTTGAGACCCAATTGTTACCGAATATTCCATCTGAGGCTATCGTTATCCTGGATAATGCCAGATATCATAACGTACTTGATACTGAGAGTATTCCAAATAAAAGCAGCAGGAAAGAGCAATTACGAGCCTGGCTGACCCGCAATGGTTACCCTTGGCGGGAAGATATGCTCAAGTCTGAATTGTCTGAATTGTGTACACGCTTGGCGCCAGCGCCAGAATTCAAATTGGACCAAATTGCTGAACAACATGGCATTTCCATACTGCGCACACCGCCTTACCATCCGGAATTGCAACCAATCGAAACGTGCTGGGCAGTATTAAAAAACCACATGGCCGATAATTGCGATTTTACAATGGCTGGTCTTCGCAAAAGACTACCGGAAGCTTTTGCTAAGGTCACCACCAGCACATGTAAAGCCATCATTTCGAAGGTTTTTGAACAAGAGGAAAGATATTGGGCTGAAGATGAAAAACTCGATGAGATATATTCAGAAAATGCTGAGGAAGAATATCTCGGGAAAGATGCCTTTGAGAGCCAAGGAGATGAATTTTATTTGGAAGCTGTGTAAACTTGTCAAGCACTTTTTTCGGTATCAACTATTTCGGTACGCCATATAATACAATTGGCAGAGGAGGCGATACCATTGTTTGCCAGGCAACTGGTATATCACGCGTGACCATCGGAAGAGGAAAAAAGGAACTAACGGGTAAGGCAGATGGGGTAAAGCGACGTATTCGGAAACCTGGTGGTGGTCGTAAACGCTTGTCGGACAAAAACCCGGCATTGATTAAAGACCTTGATATGCTGATAGATCCGCTTACCAGAGGTGATCCGGAGTCACCTCTCAGATGGACCTGCAAAAGCACTTATAAGCTATCAGAAGCCCTTCGAAAAAAAGGGCATAATGTATCCCAAAAGACTGTATACTTGATGCTCCAGAAAATGGGTTACAGCATGCAGGCCAATAGAAAAGTTAAAGAGGGGAAACAAAATCCGGATCGAGATGCGCAGTTCAATTTTATATACAAGCAGGTTAAAGATTTTCAAAACGATGGTCAGCCCGTTATTTCAGTCGATGCCAAAAAAAAGGAAAACATTGGCCAATATAAAAACAACGGTATGGAGTGGGAACCCGCTGGCCAGCCAACCAATGTGAACACATATGACTTTCCGGACAAAGAAAAAGGAAAAGCTTGTCCTTACGGTATCTATGATTTGACACGTAATGAGGGATGGGTAAGCCTCGGTATCAGTCGAGATACAGCACAATTTGCAGTTGAAAGCATTCGGCGGTGGTGGAGTGAAATGGGTTGTTTCAGATATCCCGTTGCTACCCGGTTGCTTATTACAGCAGACGGCGGCGGTAGCAACGGATGGCGAGTTCGTTTGTGGAAGAAAGAGATTCAGTCTCTGGCAAATGAATTGGGAATCTCGATCAGCATCTGTCATTTTCCGCCCGGGACAAGCAAATGGAACAAAATCGAGCATCAAATGTTTTCTTTCATAAGCAAAAACTGGCGCGGGCGGCCATTGGACAGTCTGGGAACAATAATTAACCTGATTTCAAACACTACGACCAAAAAAGGCTTGAAAATAGAAGCTAATATTGATGATGCGCAATATGAAAAGGGTCTTAAAGTAGGAGATGATGAAATGGCCCAGCTGAACATTGAGCGAGCAAGTTTTCATGGCGAATGGAATTACAAAATAATGCCTCAGGAAGTTATGTATGAGGCATAGCGTTTGTCCATGTTATTGTGACTTGGACGCTTAGCCCACAAGATAAGGAGTCGCAATCAATGGGTAAACGATCCACTTCGGATTGTACCAGCTCCAAAAATCCAACAGTGGCATGTCAATGCGAAGAGTAATCAATGGGAGCCTGCGGAGGGTATAAGAGCAGTTAAACTAAGACCGTTAGCCCATGTGACAATCAAAGACCAGGTTGCTGCCGCGGCGGTGATGTTGTGCCTTGCCGATCGAGTTGAAACACTTCAGGGTGATCCGCGCGAAGCAATCAACGATGGCTCATACGACGATTTCCCGTGCTGTAAATAATTTGATTGAAAAAGTCATTTTCGCTGGGAATTTCTTCAGATTTGGTATAAATAAGATGGCTTTCTGTCCACTTAGTCAGCAAGTTAAAATAACATGTACAAATCTGTTGACTTTTACTCTAATTCCATACTACAGTCAACTGCATGGAAACTCAACAGAAGGAAGCCCTGATTAATCAGGTTAAACAAAGGTTCCAGTTGATGGTTGCCCACTTGTCTGAGAAGGACAAAAGAATATGGGCTGCATCAGAAGCTAATACAATTGGCAGAGGAGGCGATACCATTGTTTGCCAGGCAACTGGTATATCACGCGTGACCATCGGAAGAGGAAAAAAGGAACTAACGGGTAAGGCAGATGGGGTAAAGCGACGTATTCGGAAACCTGGTGGTGGTCGTAAACGCTTGTCGGACAAAAACCCGGCATTGATTAAAGACCTTGATATGCTGATAGATCCGCTTACCAGAGGTGATCCGGAGTCACCTCTCAGATGGACCTGCAAAAGCACTTATAAGCTATCAGAAGCCCTTCGAAAAAAAGGGCATAATGTATCCCAAAAGACTGTATACTTGATGCTCCAGAAAATGGGTTACAGCATGCAGGCCAATAGAAAAGTTAAAGAGGGGAAACAAAATCCGGATCGAGATGCGCAGTTCAATTTTATATACAAGCAGGTTAAAGATTTTCAAAACGATGGTCAGCCCGTTATTTCAGTCGATGCCAAAAAAAAGGAAAACATTGGCCAATATAAAAACAACGGTATGGAGTGGGAACCCGCTGGCCAGCCAACCAATGTGAACACATATGACTTTCCGGACAAAGAAAAAGGAAAAGCTTGTCCTTACGGTATCTATGATTTGACACGTAATGAGGGATGGGTAAGCCTCGGTATCAGTCGAGATACAGCACAATTTGCAGTTGAAAGCATTCGGCGGTGGTGGAGTGAAATGGGTTGTTTCAGATATCCCGTTGCTACCCGGTTGCTTATTACAGCAGACGGCGGCGGTAGCAACGGATGGCGAGTTCGTTTGTGGAAGAAAGAGATTCAGTCTCTGGCAAATGAATTGGGAATCTCGATCAGCATCTGTCATTTTCCGCCCGGGACAAGCAAATGGAACAAAATCGAGCATCAAATGTTTTCTTTCATAAGCAAAAACTGGCGCGGGCGGCCATTGGACAGTCTGGGAACAATAATTAACCTGATTTCAAACACTACGACCAAAAAAGGCTTGAAAATAGAAGCTAATATTGATGATGCGCAATATGAAAAGGGTCTTAAAGTAGGAGATGATGAAATGGCCCAGCTGAACATTGAGCGAGCAAGTTTTCATGGCGAATGGAATTACAAAATAATGCCTCAGGAAGTTATGTATGAGGCATAGCGTTTGTCCATGTTATTGTGACTTGGACGCTTAAATATGCAGATAGCCATGACCACAAAATCGTCTACAAATCCGGAGATTGGAATCCTTGAACTCATCGACCCCGCTAAGTGCTACGAATTCTTCAGAGAAAAGAAGTGGCCATGTGGTATTTGTTGTCCAAAATGTACCTCAAACCGGGTCAAAAAGAACGGTCACAAACGTAATGCTCCGCTTTGTCGGAACTATAAATGCAATAACTGCGGTTGCCGTTTCAACGATTTTACGGGTACCATTCTGGCAAGAAAACACCATCCCATCAGAGTATGGATCGTCATGTTATACCTCATGGGACTAAACCTATCCAACAGGCAAATCGCCGCGGAGCTGGACCTTAATCCGGATGTCGCCCACAGGATGACTATTTTGCTTCGGAGCGAAATCGCTGCAAGGAAGCCGGGATGTAAAGTCAGTGGGGTAGTAGAGTGCGACGAAGTATACGTAATTGCAGGGCATAAAGGGCATCCGGAAAAAGTTCGTCAGAAAGGGCGAGCACCACGGTGCAGAGCGCTCAAGGGTGCTCCGGGCCGAGGAACTCTTGAAAAAGAAAAACCTCCTGTCCTCGGAATCATTGAACGTTCCGGGGATGTCGCCATTTTTATGCTTCCAGACGTTAAACAAAAAACCATCGAACCGATTTTGCGGTCTGTTATAACACCAGGAACCTTGGTGAATACAGATGAGTACAGCATTTACAATCATCTCACTGACTGGGGCTATACCCATAAGACTGTTTGTCATGGTAAGGGAGAATATGCCAGAGATGAAGACGGCGATGGCTTCTGTGAAGTTCATGTCAATACAATTGAGGGCTTTTGGTCGCTTCTACGATCTTGGCTGCGACCACATCGCGGCGTGTCTCAAGAAAACTTACCACTTTATCTGAGTTTTTTTGAGTTTGTCCATAACGTACACCGGAGAGGAAAAGCATTGCTGCCGTCATTGATCAATGTCCTTTTTGCAGCCCACGCATGAGCACGCGGAAACGTCGTATGAGCCTTTCAGGATTGATGCTGACTGGCCGGGAAGAGCGGAAGTTCGCCAGAAGATACTGAGTGGTAATAAACTTACAGCCAGCCATAAGGCCGAGATACTTGAAACCGAAACCCTTAATGAAATCGTGAGGAGTTTTTCTGAATGTGCTCCGGCAAAGCGTTTTGTGCCATATATCGAAATGCATGAATTTGAAGTGTTGCTTTTCAGCGATGCCCATATCCTGGCAGAAAAAACCGGGATAGATATATCGCGGATTAAAAGCGTGCTTAAAGCGTATCCCAACCCGGAAGAAATAGACGATGATCCTGCAAAGGCGCCTGGCAAACGTCTTGCGACGTTAAGAAACGGATATCGGAAGGTTGCCATGGGTAAAGCGGTTTCTGAGGCCATAGGCATCCACGCCATACGGAAACAGTGTCCTCACTTCAACAATTGGCTGACGAAATTTGAACATCTTGTGGGGTGTGCTCATGGCAAAGCATAAATCTAGGTACATCTGGTGCCCAGTTCCTGGTAGAGGAAAATGCCGCCGGGCTGACGGCCATGCAGGCGGCCATCACCGGCGAACTTCTGGATGTCATAATTTTCAAAACAGTCCCTTTTTCGAGAATGCGAATCTAATGTGAAGACTTCCATGGAGAACCCAATGTTCCGCTTTTGAAATAGAAGAATCCACGGTTCCGGATTTTTTTCAAGAGAGGCTTTCCGTGAACGCGAAGCTTTTACTCACCAGTGGGGCTGGTTTCCGATTCGAACACCCATGACCTCAAGGGTTTCTGAAACCACCATGAAAACATCTGGATCGATACTTCGAATGAGCCGTTTTAGGCGCGGCAGTTCCTGAAAAGCGACCACAGTGTATATAATCTGGACTTTCTGTCCCGAATATCCACCTTTTCCTTCAACGATTGTCAGGCCGCGGTGTACACGGTCAACGATTTCCCGTGAAATTTTTTTCCATTGCGGTGAAATGATCATTACCGCTTTTCTTTGGCTGAGCCCCATCACGACCAGATTGATGATGTAGGAGCTGACAAAAATGAAGATCAGCGTGTAGAGTGTCGCATCCAGAGAAAAGAGTATGGCTCCCGCCAAAAGAACCAGGCTGTTCATTGACAGCATTGTGGTACCCAGGCGAACGGAGAACCGTTTTAACAGGATCACGGAAAGAATATCCATTCCACCTCCTGAGCCCAGGGACCGCAATGTAATCCCGGCGCCCACGCCGGAAATGATCCCCGCCAAAACGGCACTCAGAATTTTGTCATGAACGGGCACCAGAACGTTTACCCATTGGAGTGCACCACTGAAGAACAGCATCCCCCCGATGCTGTAGAAGAAAAAGCGGCGACCCACATAGAACCATCCCAGCAAAAAAAGTGGTATGTTTAAAATAAGATAGATGCCGCCCATGGGAAGAGGGGGAAAGAGATAATGAATGACAAGCGCTACACCGGTAAATCCGGCGCCGAAAAACTGTTGCGGCAAAAGTATGCCGTTTACAGCCACGGCACAGATAGTGCTGCCCACAGCCATGAGAAGGAGATTCCATAAAGCCTGTTTGGTGAACCCTTTTATCGAGCTTGTTGAAATTGGTTTTGTTTGCATTTTGTTTTTTTCCGACTTTGTTTTTTCATGTGCAAAGAAATCTTCGAGGGAGTCCTGCTATTGTTGCCGGCCATATGCGATTTCCGTGCCAGTAACGCCTTTATTCAGGAGGACTATCCCATAAACTTCAGGCCTTTCAAAGTGTTCATTCCGCGATTGTGGGAGAATGGATGTTTACAACTTCACAGCGCGGATTATTCATTGACAAAGCCCGAAAGGGTGAACAAAAATACTGTTGACGTCTCTCCGTCCATGGGACCCTTCACAATTCATTTTTCAAACATGTTGTGGGTCCTCATGGGCGAAACAAAAAGGAGTGATAAAAATGGAAAGACACTTGCTTGTGACGGTCAGTGAAAAACACGATAATCTGTTCGGTGTACGGTTTTTGGGAAGTTTTTTTGAAGAAAAGAAAGGGATGAAAGTAACGATTCTCTATTTGACGCCGAGACCACCGGGCAGATTTGAGAAGGATATGGACACGGAACAGCGCCTTAAGAAATCGGAAGCCAAAGGTAATAAGGCGCTCAGAAATGCAAAAAGCGAACTTTTGAAAACCGGATTTGATGAGGAACAGATCAAAACAAAACTTCGTCCCGCCAGAATCGGTAAAGTAAATGAAATCATTCAGGAAGGATCCGAAGGGAAGTACGATGCGGTCGTGTTGGGGCGCAGAGGACTTTCCCGACTGGAAGAAACCTTTGATGAAAGCGTCAGCAGCACGTTGTTTGATCAGGAGTGGGGCTTTCCCCTCTGGATCTGTCGAAATCCGGATACGAAACGAAAAGATGTACTGGCCTGCGTGGACGGTTCCGATGCCTCCCTTCGCATGCTGGACCACGTGGGGTTCATTCTGGGGCAGGCCATTCATCAGAACGTGACGCTGCTCACCATTTCGAAGAAAGGAACGGTGGGGGATAAGGATGCCGATGAAGTCCTTTATGAAAGCAAAAAAGCCTTGATGAAAGTCGGTGTTTCGAATGAACGGATCCAGTATCAGGTGATTCCCGAAGCCACTGCCGGAAAAGCGATCATGAGAGAAGCGAGTGCCAAGTATTTTGCAGCCGTAGCCGTCGGCCGGACGGGGAAGGCCATGGGATTTTTGAAAAAGATTTTTGTGGGGTCTGTCAGTCGTACGCTTTTCCAGGAACTGGAGGGGGCCGCGCTTTGGTTGGCCTGATGATGAGCGAGAGCGAAATTTTGGGGTTTCATTAAATCGGGGTGATTGCGATACTCAGCGTTTAATAGAGCGGTAGATATCGGTGTATGCCTTTGCCGAGCGATCCCATGAAAAATCCATTTTCATACCGTTTTGCATCAAATGCTCCCAGACCGGAGGTTTCCCGTAGAGACGCACTGCTTCCTGAACGGATTGAAGAAAATCTGAAGCATCATAGGGATAGAATTTGAATCCGTTTCCTTTGAGGGCAGCCGCATCAAAGGATGAAACAGTATCTTCGAGGCCGCCGGTTCCCCTCACCACGGGAACCGTTCCATATTTAAATGCGTACATCTGGGTGAGTCCGCACGGTTCGTAGAGGGAAGGCATGAGAAAGATGTCGCTCCCCCCAATCATGCGATGGGCCAGACCCGGGTCAAAACCCGTCCTGAGTGTCATGTGTCCGGGGTATCGTTTTTGCGCTTCTGACAACCCGCTTGATATCCAATAGGCGCCTGAACCCAGAACGACCAGACCGGCACCCGTCCCCATAATACCGTCCAGTGCTGACAGCAGAAGATCAAACCCTTTTTGCGGCTCCAGACGGCTGATAATACACAAAAGCGGTTTCTCCATGAGGGCTTCGTCAAGATGCATTTCCCGGATTAATGCGGTTTTGCACAATTTTTTTCCCGTTATGTCGTGGATACTGTAGTTTGCTTCGATATTCGGGTCTGTCTCCGGGTTCCAATCCCCGTAGTCCACACCGTTTAAGATGCCCCGAACATCACCGCCGCGGCTCCTCAGAACAGCGGCCATGGCCATGCCTCTTTCATCGGTCTGAATCTCCCGCGCGTAGGTTGGACTGACGGTATTAACGGCGTGGGAATACATGATGCCGGATTTCAGCAGACTGAAAGCGCCCCAGTATTCGAGACCTTGCGCATGATAAAACTGGGAGTAGGAGAGGCCGGTGACCGGCAATCGATCAGCGCCGTAGCTCCCCTGATATCCCAGGTTGTGAATAGTAAACAACGTGGGCATGTCTATGAGGTTCGGCCAGTCCCAGTAGGGGCCCTTTATCAGCGCAGGAATGAGGCCTGTCTGCCAGTCGTGAAGGTGCAGTAGGTGCGGGGTGATGGAGAGGGCGTTGGCCAGCCGAAGGGCGGCGTGACAGAAAAAGGAGAACCGTTCCAGGTTATCGTAATAATCCCCGTGGCGGTTGCCGTACAGGTTGGGGCGATTGAAAAGATCCTCGCGATCGATAAGATAAACGCGAACTCCCTCCTCCGTCTCTCCTTCCAGTACGTCGGTGGGGAGCATTGCGTTTCCCAGGGGCACCGGCATATTGCCGATGACGGGCCGCCATGAATGCCCGCTTTCAAGGATCGTCCGATAGGCGGGCAATACCAGTGCCGCTTCAACACCTTGGCGCACCAGCGCAGGGGGAAGGGATCCCGCCACATCGGCCAAACCGCCGGTTTTGGCAAAAGGAACAGCCTCAGAAGACACCATAAGAACTTTAAGGTCAGCCAAAATTCACCTCCGGGATGTCAGGATTGTTGAGCGGCTTTAGCGGCTGATTTTTCATCCCAGACTTTAATGAGATACTTTTTGTTGGCTTCGAACTTGGCAGCTTGATCTTCCACCAGTTCTTCCGCCTCAACGGAGTTCATTTCCCAGCTCTGACGTACAAAAGAAGCCACTCTGGCATAATATAGCGGCGTCATAACATCCAGAAGTTTCATGCGGTTGACTTCCCAGGAATGAAAGGTGGCCGCCAGCTCGTAGAGCAGTTCAACCCATGCTTCCGTGTGCAGATGAAAAGTGTCGGCGCTCATTTGAGAAACCTTTTCAATTTCTTTTAAACAACCCTTCGAAAAGATGCTTTTCCAGAGCGGAAAGAACTGGCTGTAGCCCGCTTTGAACAGTTCGATCATGCCATCGAGGTTCACGTTGACGGGTTCCGGCTCGCTGGCACCGGCATAGCCGAAGGTTTCAACGGGCTCGCTGCCTTCAATCCGTTTCCAGTATTCCTCATATCGCTCCATTTGGGAGAAAAGGGCCGAGAGCACCTGTCGAAACATGGGCCCCAGATGCTGGCCCGGATCTTTGGCATCATGAATTTTAACCCCCAGATTGGACTGGCAAATGCGAAAGCCCTGCGTAATGGCGCTGGTGGTCATCCAGATGTCGATGCCGAAACGGGCCACGTCCGTATCCCATACATCCTGCTCGATATAAAATTTGGCCAGATCGCCCGAGATGGCGAAGTCGCCGCCGATGGGCTGTCGTATCTGCTTTCCATAAAGGGCACGCGTGAGGTTGTAAACGATGTTGTTGGTAATGGTGCCGTCGTATTTATGCCTGACATAAACCGGGGCTACGAATTGGAAACCTTTTTCCAGAACCGGATCCAGCAGGTATTTTACCCAGTCCGGGGTGATGCTGCGAAGATCGGAGTCCACCATGGCGCAGACCTTGACGTCCAAGCGATCCGCCGCTTCAAATAGAGATCTCAAAGCGGTTCCTTTTCCGCCGGGTCCGCGGTAAATGGAAACCAGTT
>ADZZ01000410.1 GCA_000179315.1 delta proteobacterium NaphS2 | reverse complement strand
CAGCAGGCTGATGGTCTTGTGCGCACTCGGGCAGTACCATCGAGGTACCAGACAGTATTCTGGAAATTTCCTGGGATAGGTGCCATGCCTGGCCAGGTCGCATCCTCCCTCGGGATGAAAGGGACAATGATCAAGCTCCGCATGTTCCCAGGCCTTTTGCTCATTGTATTCTTCTATGGTTAAATCTATAGGGTATCGAAGCTGCATATGAAAAAAATCGGACGTAATGAGCCCTGCCCATGCGGCAGCGGCAAAAAATATAAAAAATGTTGTCTCAACGCCTCCAAATTACCTATTGGAGGGACCTTTATTTATACGGATTTGGACAATTTATCAAATCAGGTGCCGGACTTGATTCAAGACAAGAAGTTTGATGAAGCCGAGGCGGTGTGCCGAAAGCTCTTGCGACAATATCCTGAGGAGATCGATGGCCTTCATCGTTATGCTGAACTCTATGAAGCTCAGGGAAAAAACCGGGACGCTGCTGAGTACTATCGAAAAGCAGTTGCATTTGCCGAAAAGGCTGGAGGGTTTGGGAAGGAATCCGTTCAATCCTTCCGACAAAAGGCTGAAAAACTTGCACTTGCCGAGAAGGGGTAGTCTCACTTTACAATACCGGTTCCAATAAACCACCGGTGGAATAATCAGATATTTTGAGCCGGTTCTTTGCTATTTATTGTGGCTGACAACACCTATCACGTCTTCCTGTACGGAAAATACCGTGAAGTCAACGCATACTCCCAAATCGTTATGCTCAAAACACTCAAGTGCCCTGTCCGGGTTGTCTGGGTCTTTCGAAAAACACAGTGGATCGCAATCTTCTCCACGGACTTGGAGCTGTCGGTTGAGCAAATTATCGAGTATTATGGGGCCAGGTGGAAAATCGAGTCGGGTTTCAAGGAGATCAAGCAAGACATTGGAAGCAGCAAAAGCCAAACCCGCAATGCACAGGCAGTGATCAATCACATCAATTTTTCCATAATGGCCGCAACAATCATTTGGATCTATGGTTCACGGCTCGAAAACATTCCCGAACGCAGGCACAAGGTCAAGGGTCGCAACAGTTTCGCCTTTTCCGACCTGAGACATATCATCGCTAAGTCCGCATTGAGCGATGATTTTCATGCCGTTTGCAACCAAGACAACAAACTGCCCCGAAAATCTTTCCTGGAGGCGTTGCTGCGCATGGTCGGCTGATCAAGCCGGGGGCATTTTCTGTGAAACTTCAGATTATAAAGAAGATCAAAAAATTCGGATTTGTTTTTGACCGTCATGCCGCCGGAAGTCACGAGATTTGGTACAGCCCTGCCTCAGAAAAGTACACAACAATTCCAAATCATCCAGGTGATATGCCAGAAGGCACTTTGAAAGCGATCTTAAAGCAAGCCAGCATAAGCACAGAAGATTTCCTTTCTGTCAAATAATTAAATGCTAACAAGCTCAATCAGGTGTGGGTCACGGTTGATGCCAGTGTTGGACGAAGCCGCTACGCGGCAGACAATTCCAGCGATTTTTTTTCTCCCAGATTAACCTGCTGTAATCTCCTCCAACTTTGTAATAAAAAGAAATCATCAAGGAAGGCGCATTTGCCTTTCATTTCAATCATTACAAGGAGGAGATTACAATGGATACCACCATGCCAAAAAATTCGCAATTCAACAAGTATTACCGGAAGCACCAGAACTACCTGAAACTCAATGGATTACGGCCAAAAACCATTGAGGCGTACTCAAGGGCGATCAGGCGAATCGGAAACTATTTCGATTGCAGGATCGTCAATCTTACATCCGACCAGTTGCTTGACTATTTTAATGAGCTTCTGGAATGCCATTCCTGGAGTACGGTCAAGCTCGATCTGTATGGTCTGAAGTTCTTTTACGCCAGGGTACTGAACAAAACCTGGGAAGACATCCCCTTAATCAAACCGCCAAGAACATCCAGGATCCCGGATATTCTATCCATTGAGCAGCTCAACCGGCTGTTCGCCGAAACCAACAAGTTGAGCTACAAAGTCTTTTTCTTTACCACCTACAGCATGGGGCTGCGCCTTGGCGAAGGAATCAGGCTGACTGTCGGTGATATCGACTCCGTCAATATGCGAGTTCATATTCGCGACGCCAAGGGCAACAAAGACCGGCTGGTGCCGCTGCCTGAAAATACTCTGCGCGTGCTGAGAAATTTCTGGCAGGTTCACAAACATCCCCATTTCCTTTTTCCAAGCCGGAAAAGAGGTCTGAATAATGCCCACCTGGTTCAGCAGCCACTGGACAGAGGCGGCATCCAGACCGCCATGAAAGCCGTTGTCAGACAACTCGGCATAAAAAAAAATTTCATGCCATTCCCTGCGGCACAGCTATGCAACGCATATGCTGGAAGCAGGCGTTGATCTCATTGAATTACAACAGATCCTGGGCCATGTCAGTGTCCTGACCACCACCAGATACACCCATCTGACTTCCAATACCGGAAACAATGCCAGCCAGGCCGTCAATACGCTGGCCAACACCTTTGATATAACATGGGGAGGGGTCAAATGATTCTGCTCTCCTCGATTATCAATGAATTCAGGGACCGCTTTTTGGACCGATACGAGAATTCCGTCCTGCCAAGCCATACAAAGGCTCTGCAGACCATGGCACAATGCAGACAAGAATATGGCCCGCACATGCTGGCGAAATGTACGGATCACAACTGCGGAAAACAGGTCTATATTCCACATTCCTGTGGCCACAGGAACTGTCCCCATTGCCAGAACCATGAAAACCGGCAGTGGATCGAGAATCAGTTGAGCAAGCGCTTACCGGCTCAATACTATCTGATCACCTTCACCCTCCCCAAACAGCTCAGGGATCTTGCCTGGAAAAATCAGG
>ADZZ01000411.1 GCA_000179315.1 delta proteobacterium NaphS2 | reverse complement strand
CGGGTCAGGGAAAAAATCCTGGGACTTGACGAAGAGTTTCAAAATATCCTGCCGCCCATTTTCGATCTTTTGTCGCTCAAGGTGGAGGACGAGACCTACCTCAGGCTCGACCCACGGGTCAAAAGGGAAAAGCTSTTCGAAGCCCTTCGAAATTTGATCGTCCGGGGCAGCCAGGAGCGCCCCCTGGTTCTGGCCATAGAGGATCTTCACTGGATCGACAGGACCACCGAGGCGTTTTTGGACTAYTTCA
The DNA here is from genome assembly GCA_000179315.1 of delta proteobacterium NaphS2. Classification (GTDB taxonomy): domain Bacteria; phylum Desulfobacterota; class DSM-4660; order Desulfatiglandales; family Desulfatiglandaceae; genus NaphS2. The sequence goes on along the minus strand of ADZZ01000411.1, from coordinate 708 downwards.
TCGGCTGGCTGGCCACGGCCGGGGTCATGCTGATTTTGCTCTACCGGCCGGAGTACACCCACCCGTGGGCCGGCAAATCCTATTTCAGCCGCATCGGGCTGGACCAGTTGACCCTTAAATCCAGCGCCSAACTGGTCAAGGCCATTCTCGAAGGTGGCGAGACGGCCCCGGAGCTRAACGAGCTCATCCTGAAACGGGCCGCCGGCAACCCGCTCTTCATGGARGAGCTGACCCATTCGCTTYTGGAAAACGGCGCCATTGAAATCAAGGACCAACGCTATGTCCTTTGCCGGGAGGCATCGGACCTTCAGGTGCCCGACACGGTCCATGGGATCATTGCCGCSCGCATSGACCGGCTKGAAGAAAGCCTCAAACGGATCATGCAGGTGGCATCCGTCATCGGAAGGGAATTTGCCTTCAGGCTGCTTCAGGCCATCAGCGGCATGCGGGAAGATCTGAAATACCAGCTTTTAAACCTCCAGGGCCTGGAACTCATCTATGAAAAAAGCCTGTTCCCGGAGCTTGAGTACATCTTCAAGCACGCCCTGGTCCAGGAGGTGGCCTACAACAGCCTGCTGTCCGCCCGGCGAAAAGAGATCCACCAGCGCATCGGGAGGGCTATCGAAGAGCTTTATGCCGGCAATCTGGAAGAATTCTACGAAATGCTGACCTACCACTACGGCCGCAGCGACGACAAGGAGAAAACCC
>ADZZ01000412.1 GCA_000179315.1 delta proteobacterium NaphS2 | reverse complement strand
GTTTTCCTCGAGTTCCATGATGGTGGCGTTATGATCCCCCGATGCCATTCTGATTTTGCCATAATTTGCAAAGCACCCGGCTGTCATACAAAAAACCGTTGAGATAACGGCCAGCAATAGAATCGGTCTGAATGATTTCATAGAAAAACCTCCTTTCAGCAAAACCTGCTATCGTTCAATTTTAACGTAACGCATTGGAAAAAGAAATCCAAGATTTCAAAACTCTTTTAAATAGGGGAGGTTTCGCCACTGTTTTCAGAAGGTTTGGGTTGGGCGGGCTTTCTTCGCCGTTCCCGGAGCCTTTCAAGGACCACGTAAAGCACAGGCACCAGCACCAGGCTCAGGAAAGTGGAAGCGAGCATCCCCCCGAATACGGCGGTTCCCAGTGAATGGCGGCTTGCGGCGCCGGCGCCGGTGGCCACTACCATGGGGACCACCCCGAGAATGAAGGCGAAAGCGGTCATGAGGATGGGGCGCAACCGTTCGCGGGACGCCTTAACGGCGGCATCTACGATGGATTCACCGCGATCCCGCAGTTCGCGGGCAAACTCCACGATCAAAATGGCGTTCTTGCTGGCAAGTCCGATGAGTAGGACAAGTCCGATCTGGCAGTAGACATCGTTAGCGATACCACGAATATGCTGCGCCACAAGTGCCCCCAGAATCGCCAGGGGCACCGCCAGCATGACCATCATGGGCATGACCCAGCTCTCGTACTGGGCCGCAAGAAACAAAAATGCGAAGACCAGGGCCAGTGAAAAGATGTATGGGGCCATGCCGCCCGCCTTAATTTCCTGGTAGGCGGTGCCGGTCCATTCGTAGGCGTATTCGCTGGTAAGGTTTTCGTCTGCCAGCTTCTCCATGGCAGCGATGGCCTGTCCTGTACTGTAGCCCGGCGCATTGCCCCCGTAAAGGGAAATGGTCCTAAACAGGTTGTAATGTTTTACGTTTTGGACGCCTCGTATCTGTTTAACCTTCACCAGTGCGGAAAGGGGCACCATGCTGCCGTCCTCGGCCCGCACGTAGAGTTTGGAAATATCCTCGCGGTTGGCCCGATAGTCCTTTTCGGCCTGGAGAAATACCCGGTAGACGCGGCCGAACTTGTTGAAGTCGTTCACATACATACTGCCCAGGAAAGTCTGGAGGGTGTTGAATACGTCGGAGATGGAGACTTTCAGACTTTTGGCCTTGGTGCGGTCCAGTTCAATATAAAACTGGGGATAATTGACCTCAAAGGTGGTACTGAGCGGTGCCAGGACCGGCTCCTTGCGGGCGGCTGCAATGAGCTTGTCCGCCACGGCCCGTAGTTCCACCAGGCTGCCCCCTGTGAGATCCTGCAGCTCGAATTCAAAACCGCCGGTGGTGCTGAGCCCTTGGATGGGGGGTGGCGGAAAGGGGATGATGACCGCCTCATTGATATCGGCCACTTCTCCCATAAAGGTCCCCATAAGCCCTTTTAAACTCAATTGGGGGGTCGTTCTTTTATCCCAGGGTTCCAGCATGACGAAAGCCGCCGCTGAAGAGGTATCGTTTGCTGAATTCAACAGGTTGTAGCCGCCGATCATGACGACATTTTCAATGCCCTTCATGCTTTTAAGAATCTTTTCCACCTGATCGCAGACCTTTTCCGTGCGATCCAGGGATGAGCCTTCGGGGGTCTGTAACATGACCATGAAATATCCTTGATCCTCCGAGGGGACGAAACCGGTGGGAACGATCTTAAACATATAATAAGTGGCAAAAAGAAGGCCGGCAAAAACCAGGAACACCAACACCCAGGCTTTGATGAACCATCTGACGCCTTTCAGATATTTTTCTCTGGACCAGTTAAAGACCTGATTGAATTTTCGAAAGAACCAGCCCTGCCGGTCCGGGGTCTTCCGAAGGAGCGCCGCACAGAGGGCCGGACTCAGGGTGAGGGCGTTGATGGAGGATATGCCCACGGAAAAGGCAATGGTGAGGGCGAACTGCCGGTAGAGCTGCCCGGTGATGCCGGGCATGAACGCCACCGGGACAAAGACCGACATGAGAACCAGTGTTGTGGCGATGATGGGACCCGTCACCTCGCGCATGGCCTCTTTGGTGGCCTCTTTGGGCGCCATTCCTTTTTCGTCGATGCAGCGGGAGGCGTTTTCCACTACCACAATGGCGTCATCCACCACAATGCCGATGGCCAGCACCAGCCCGAACAACGTCAGCGTGTTGATGGAAAATCCGAAGGCCTCGAGCACAGCGAAAGTCCCCACCAGGGAAACGGGAATGGCGATGGCGGGAACGAGGGTGGCCCGCCAGTTCTGAAGAAAGATGTAGACCACCAGAAACACCAGCAGCATGGCGATCAGCAGCGTTTTAATGACTTCGATGATGGATTCTTTGACGAACAGGGTGGTGTCGTAGCTGACCGCATATTTGAGACCGTCGGGAAATCGTTTTTTGAGCTGCTCTATGTTGGCGTAGACTTCTTTGGCCACCTGCAAGGCATTGGCCCCCGGCAACTGAAACACGCCGATACAGGCGGCTTTTCCGCCATTCAGGTGCGCATACCAGCCATAGTTTTCGGCTCCCAGCTCCACCCTGCCCACATCCCTCACCCGCACAACGGAACCGTCTTCTTTGGTGCGGACGATGATATCTTCAAATTCTTTGGAGGTGGCGAGACGCCCCAGTGTATTGATGGAATAGGTAAAGACCTGGCCGGGCGGACTGGGCGCTTCGCCGATGCTGCCGGCGGCCACCTGAACGTTCTGCTCCTGGACGGCGTTAATCACGTCCATGGCGGTCATGTCCATGCTGGTAAGTTTGTCGGGGTTGAGCCACAGCCGCATGGCGTATTTCTTTTCACCGAAAATCTCAACGTCTCCGACACCGGGCAGGCGCTTCAGCCGATCCACCACATTGATGGCGGCATAGTTGCTTAAAAAAAGGTTATCGAATGCATCGTTTTCCGAGTAGAGGCAGATGATCAAAACGAAATCCGGGGACTGTTTCTGGGTGGTGATACCGTATTTACGAACATCTTCGGGTACCTGGGGTTGTGCCATGGTGACCCGGTTTTGAACATCCACGGCGGCAATGTCCAGGTCATAGCCCACGTCAAAGGTGACCGTGATATTACTGGTGCCGTCGCCGGAACTGATGGAGGACATGTATGTCATGCCTTCCACGCCATTGATCTGCTCTTCAATGGGCGTGGTGACGGTTTTTTCCACCACCTCGGCGTTTGCGCCCGTGTAAGTGGCCTGGACTTTGACGGTCGGCGGCGTGATCTCCGGAAACTGGGCAATGGGGAGCAATATGATGCAGACGGCGCCGGCCAAGGAGATGACAATGGAGATGACGCCTGCAAAAATGGGTCGGTCAATGAAGAAATCGACGAACATGGGGCTTCCTGGCCTCTATTTTTTTGCCTCTGATGATTCCATGCTTCCTTTTTCCGGTTCAGCATGCGTCTTTTTGTCGGACTTGCCATCGGTTTTAGCTGCCGCTTTTGAGCCCGATGATGAAGGTTCGCCTTTTTCGGCATTTCCGGATGGCGTTTCACTTGCCAATTTCGGCTGAACCACCATACCCGGCCGAATCATCTGCAGTCCTCCCACAATCACTTTTTCGCCCGCCTTAAGCCCTTTCCAGATAATCTTTTCGTGTCGGTACACAAACCCCACCTGGACGGAACGTTTTTCCACCTTGTTGTCTGCACCCACCACGAAAACATAAGAGCCGGTCTGGTCCTCGCCGATGGCTTTTTCGGAAATAAGCGGCGTATCGGGAACATCGCAGAGAAAAAGGTCCGCCTGGACATAAATCCCCGGTAGTAGCGTTTCCCCGGGATTGGGGATAACGGCCCGCATGTTGATGGTGTTCGCCTTGGGATCGGCGGTATTGTCGATGAAATCGACTTTTCCCGGATAGGGGTGCTTTGAACCGTCGCTCAATATGATATCCACGGGAATGTTCGTTGCCTGGCGGTATTTCATGATCAGTCGCAGATCCTTTTCGCTGGGACTGAAATAAACGTACAAGGGGTCCAGCTGAACGATGGTGGCAAGCTTGGTATCCTGTCCGCCCGCACCCACAAGGTTCCCCACATTTACCAGGGTTCTCCCGATGCGGCCGTTCAAAGGCGAATACATGGTGCAGTAACTCAGGTTCAGACGGTTCTGTTTGATCTGAGCAAGGTCGGCCTTGACGGCGGCGGCTGCCTCCCGTGCCTTGGTCACATAGTCATCCAGGGACTCCTGGGTGACGAAGTCCTGTTCGGCAAGCGGCGTGTACCGTTTCACCTGATCATTGGCAAAGGCAAGCGCCGCCTTGTCCTGGGCCAACTGAGCCAGGCTCATTTCCAATTCCGCTTCATAGGGAGCTTTTTCGATAACGAAAACGATGTCACCCTTTTTGACATCGGCTCCTTCCACGAAACGCCGTTCTTCCAGAAAACCTTCCACCCGGGCGCGGATGTCCACGGTTTTGATGGATTCCGTGGTGGCAACGTACTTGAGATGGACAGGGACTGTCTGCAGCATCACTTCTTCAACGGTTACGGCAGGGGGGGGCGGCGCGTAGGCCTGTTTCTTTTCTTCCTTGCACCCCCACAGCGCGATGGTGGTGAGCAAAGAGCCCATTATCAGATAACTGATTGAATTTATTTTTCCATTCCGGGAACTAACGGCCATTGGCGGAAACCTCCCTTTCGATGAGGCGCATGGATGTATCTTTTATGCCGTCGGCGGGAAGTTCGGCGCCGATGGCATGCATCAGTTCAGCGTAGGAGATGAAAAGATCCGTCTGAGCCTGGACCCGCCGGGTGCGGGCCGAGGTGAGGGTGCTCTGTGCGTTGAGCAGTTCCACGATATCGGCAACCCCGGCCCGGTAGCGGGCAAGGGAAACCCTGAAGGATTCTTTTGAACTGATGAGCAGGGTCTCACTGGATTCAACCTGTTGAGCCGCGGTCTGAACATTGTAAAAAGAAGACCATACATCGGATATGACCGATTCCTCCTTCTGTCTGAGATCGGCACGGGCGGCCTTCACTCCGGCTTCCGCCGCCCTGATGTTGTTGCGAAGGGAAAAGCCTTCGAAAAGGGGGATTTCAAGGGACAACCCCCCGTAATAGCTGGTGCCGGAACTGTTAATATCACCGATGTCGAAATAACTGGATGCATCGAAATTGGCGTCAATGCCGGACCATCCCGCATTGCCGGTAGCCGTCAGCCGTGGCCAAAGGGCCGATTGGGCTTTTTTGAGCTCCGCTTGGCTCTGGCGAAGGTTGGCCCTGGCGGCGGCCAGGTCCGGCCGATCCCGCAGCGCCAGACCGATGAGGGTTTGGGTGTTTTCGGAGATGTCATTCAGGGGAAGATCTTCCGGTCCTTCCACCACGTCAAAATCGGCGTTGGCAGGCCAGCCCACGGCGGTGGCCAATTCCCCCAGGGAAATCTTGACGGCACCCCTGTTGGTCACCAGATCGAGACGTACCTGATCGACCCTTGAACGTGCCTGAAGGACATCCGCAATGGTGCTGACGCCGGCTTTTTTTCTCTGTTCAGTGGATTTCAAGCTGGTGAGGGCCTCTTCGAGATCGCTTTCGGAAGCGCGAACCTGTGCCAGGTTGCCCAGATAGGTGTAGTAGGCCTGGGGCACATTCCGGAGAATATCCTGAATGCTCTGATTATGGTTCCAATTGGCCGCCATGAGGGCTTGACGGGCACTTTCAACGGAAGCGGCACGGCCGCCGAAATCAAACAGGAGATAGCTGAGACTCAAACTCACCGTGCCGTAGTAAGCGGTGGAGGAATTCCCTCCAAGGCCGTATCCACTGGCATCGCCGCTGATTGTGGGATAATATTGTCCCCGGGATGAAGCCCAATCCGCCGCCGCCGCACGGGCCTGCTCCCAGGTGGACTGGGTGGTCGGGTTGATGCGCAAGGCTATGTCCACGAGATCCGCAAGGCTCAGTTTTTTTGCAGGCGGGTTAAGATTTTCGGGACTGAGACTCGTGTTCTTTTCGATGGGCGGGGGAGGGGGTTTCAGCGCCTTGGTTTCACTTTTATAATATTTCTCCGGCGCCGAAGATGCATAACGGTCCGGGTTCAGTTCGGGAAGCGGTTTTTGACAACCCCAGCAGGATAAGAGCCCCCAGAACAGGATCCCGGCCAAAAGGATTGGACGAATCCTCTGTTTTCGAGAACGGATTTTTGTCATCCGCCTCGTTTTGGGAGATCCGAAGGGCCTGACACATTTTGTGTTGCCTTCAATTACAATCATAGCAAACAGTTATGCCGTTTATCACCGCTTTTGTACACCTCTGAAATCTGCTTATTGGTTGCGCTGAAGATTGTACCTGTGCCATATAGCGGAATAGAGAGAAATATGCAACCAAAAACAGTGAGATTCACTTTGGTTCCCATAATGGCCACCTTTCATGGGTTTCTCCTTTTCCCTTGACAGGAAACGACCTGATCTCCTAAAAAAACTGAATCCGTTTAGCATTAAGGAGGTTCGCATGCCCGGGTTTGAAATATTTGGCGATGAGGAGCGAAAAGAGGTAAACGAAGTCCTTGAAACCGGTGTTCTGTTTCGATACGGTTTCGATCAGGTCCGAAACAATCACTGGAAGGCCAGAACTTTTGAAAAGGAACTGGCCGAGAAAATCGGGTCAGGATATTGCCACCTCTGTTCCAGCGGGACGGCCGCTCTTTCCATTGCGCTGGCTGCCTGTGGCGTAGGCGCAGGCGATGAGGTGATTGTTCCGCCTTTTACCTTTGTGGCCACCATTGAAGGGGTGATGGCGGCGGGTGCGGTTCCGGTTTTTGCCGATATTGACGAAACCCTGTGCCTGGATCCCGAATCCCTTGAAAAAGCGTTAACCCCGCGTACCAAGGCCGTACTGGTGGTCCATATGTGCGGGTCTATGGCCCTGATAGATCACATTAGTGATTTTTGCGAGAAAAAGGGGCTTATCCTGATGGAGGATGCCTGCCAGGCATTGGGAGGCTCTTTTCACGGGAAATTCTTGGGGACATTCGGCAAGGTAGGTTGTTTTTCTTTCGACGCGGTGAAGACCGTTACCTGCGGGGAAGGGGGCTGCATTGTAACCGATGATCCTAAAATATATGAGATAGCGGATGCTTACGCCGATCACGGACACGATCACGTGGGGAGTGACCGGGGTGCGGAAGGACACATGATTATGGGTCTGAATTTTCGCATCAGTGAATTGAATGCCGCTGTCGGGCTGGCCCAATTGAGAAAACTGGACCGGATGCTGGAAATTCAGCGAGCCCACAAAACAAGACTGAAAGAAGCCCTGCGGCAAATTCCGGGCCTTTTGTTCAGAAAGATTCCCGATGAAAAGGGGGATTCCGCGACCTTCCTCTCATTTCTGTTGCCGAAAGCATCCCTTGCCGCGAAGGCATCCGGTGAGCTTTCTGCAGCCGGCGTAGACGGTTGCTTTTACTGGTATGATAACAACTGGCACTATATCCGTCAGTGGGACCACATCCGTGGGGTTAAATCGGCAGCACCGCTTCCCCTGACCCTTTTTGAAACACGTCCTGACTACCAAAACCTGAATCTGGCGCAATCGGACGGGATCATGGGCAGGACCATTTCCATGCTGATCAAACTTTCCTGGAATTCGGAAGAGATTGCTCAGAGAATTGACCGGATGACGGCTGTTTTGCGGCCGTATTTCTATAGGTGTTAAGAAAACTTTTTTGGGTTTGGGTTCATTTTTTGCGGGACAAAAGCGGCGATAAAATGTATGAAGGTTGTTAAAACTGCGTTTTAAGGGAGGTCCCGATGAAAAAAATATCAGAATCAGCCTCAATAACCGTACCCGCAAAAAGTGTCATAAAATGCTCGATCAAGCCCAAAAAGTTGGGAATCTGTCCATGTGCAAAAAGATACTGGCTATCCTGGCAGTATCCGATGGGACCCCATATTCAGTAATAGCGGTAACCTTGAAAGTAAGCAAAGAAGCCATTCGTTTGTGGGTGAATACCCTTCTGTTTAAAGGCGTAGAAAGCCTGAGATCAAAGAAACCGTCTGGACGGCCATCAAAATTGACCAAGACACAAAAAAAGGAACTGGAGTCACTCATTATTGAAGGACCCACAAAAGCTGGGTTTCCTGGCGCATGCTGGCGCAGTCCCATGATACAGACACTGATTTACGAGAAATTCGGCGTGCAATATAATGTCTTCTACATTTCCCAACTTCTCAAAAACATGGATTTTTCGTACCAAAAAGCAAAATTTGTATCAGATCATAAAGATCCTGAAAAACGCAAGGAGTGGCTTAAAACAACATGGCCTGAAATCTCTAACTTGGCCAAAGAGAAAAATGCATACATTTTGTTTGGTGACGAAGCCTCATTTCCGCAGTGGGGTTCTCTAACCTACACATGGGCCAAAAGGGGACATCAACCAGTCGTGAAAACATCAGGAAAACGTAAAGGTTATAAAGTCTTCGGTTTGATCGACTATTTCTCTGGCCGGTTTTTTTGTAAAGGGCACGATGAAGGCCGACTTAATTCTGAAGCTTATGAAGCCTTCTTGACCGAAGTATTATCCAAAACCAGAAAGCACATTATTCTTATCCAGGACGGCGCGAGATACCACACAAGTAAAGCGATGAAGAAATTCTTCGAAAAAAAGGCGGATCGCGTTACGGTTTATAATTTGCCATCCTATTCACCGGATTATAACCCAATCGAAAAGCTCTGGAAAAAAATCAAGGAAAAAGAAATCCACCTTCATCATTTCCCGACTTTCGATTCACTGAAAGACAAAGTAGAAGAAGCGCTTCTTCATTTTAAAGACCTGAAAAACGAAGTCCTTTCGCTTTTTGGGTTCTATAAGAACTTGACGGAAGCATAGATTCCCAATAACCCAAAATCTTTTTCTTAAAAGCTATAGACTGGTGTAAATTATGTTTCGAAATTTTAAAACTGTTTCACGTGTTATTTTTGGTCGAGGATGTTTTGCGCAACTCTCCGATATCCTGGACGACCAGAGAAAAGGCACCGACAGTTGCATGGTTTTTCTGGTGGACGATGTCTTTAAGGAACGGCCCCTCGGGGCGCGAATTCCTTTAGGCGATGCGGATCTACTGCTCTGGGTGAATGTTGACCATGAGCCCACCACCCGATATGTGGACGATTTGACGCTGCGGATCAAGACGTTCAGGGACCGTTTACCCGACGGCGTCATCGGCATCGGCGGAGGGAGCACCATGGATCTGGCCAAGGCCGTTTCCCTGATGCTCACCAATCCGGGATCTTCGGTGGATTACCAGGGCTGGGATCTCATCAAAAACCCGGCAGTTTATCATGTGGGGATTCCGACGCTTTCGGGCACCGGCGCGGAAGTGTCCCGGACCGCCGTGCTGTCCGGTCCTGAAAAGAAACTGGGGCTCAATTCGGACTACACGCTTTTTGACCAGATGGTGCTGGACCCGGAACTGACGGCCGGTGTCCCCAAAGATCAGTATTTCTATACGGGAATGGATTGTTATGTTCATTGCGTTGAGTCTCTGACCGGTACGTATCTGAACGCCTTCAGTCAGGCCCATGGAGAAAAAGCCATCGGGCTGTGCCGCGAAGTATTCCTGGATGGCACACCCGGCAGCGATGAAAAATTGATGATGGCATCCTATATGGGCGGTATGAGCATCGTCTACTCCCAGGTGGGCATTTGCCACGCCCTGGCCTACGGTCTTGCCTTTGTGCGGGGCATCCACCACGGCATCGGCAACTGTCTTGCCTTTGACTGCCTCGAAGCCTACTATCCGGAAGGTGTTCGGGAATTCCACCGGATGATGGAAAAGCACCATATTCGCCTCTCCCGCAAAGGACTGGAAAATGTGCACCCCGAAGAAGTGGAAAGGATGGTGGATGTGGCCCTGACGCTGGCACCCCTTTGGGAAAACGCTTTGGGACAGGACTGGGAGCAGAAGATGCCCCGGGAGAAGGTGAGGGGGCTATATGAGGAGATTATAGCCGGCGGGTAGCATTCTGTCCAAAAGAGGAAATTAAATGAAACCTGTTCGGGAGCTGATGAACCAGGACGACTTTTTGAAAGGGTTGTTTTCAGCGATACCGTGTGGTGTGCTGATTGTTGATCCGGAGCAAAAGGTTCTAGCGGTAAACAGCGTTATTGAACGAATTTTCGGTGTTTCGGATGCCGATGTAACGGGTAAGCGTGGCGGAGAAGTGCTGCGATGCGTCCATGCCGATGACAGCCCGGACGGCTGCGGTTTTGGTGATCATTGCAAGATCTGTTTGGTCAGAAAAACAGCCCTTGATGCAATCGGCGGCAAGCAGGTGAATCGCATTCGTGCGGATATGGAGCTTCTTATCAAAGGGAAACCGAAGGATTTAACGCTTCTGGTCAGTGCGGCGCCTTTTCATCATGACGGAGAGCGGTTGGCGGTTGTGATCATAGAAGACATCACGGAGCTGTCAACCCTGCGTGCCAGGCTAAAGACGGAGCACACTTTTGCGGGGATCATCAGTCAGGATGCCAGAATGCTGGATCTGTTTGCGACCATAAAAGAAATCGCTGACGTGAATATTCCGGTGCTGATACAGGGGGAAAGCGGCACCGGCAAAGAACTGGTGGCCTCAGCCATACATAATGAGGGTCAGCGGGCTTCAGAGGCATTTGTTCCGGTCAATTGCGGGGCGTTGCCGGAAGGCCTGCTGGAAAGTGAATTATTCGGACATGTGAAAGGTGCTTTTACGGGCGCGGTAAAAGACAAAAAAGGGCGCTTTGAACTGGCCCACCGGGGCACGCTTTTCCTGGATGAGATCGGTGAGATGCCCAAATCAGTGCAGGTCAAGCTGCTGCGGGTGCTTCAGGAGGGCACCTTCGAACGGGTTGGCGGGGAAAGGACGCTGACGGCGGACGTACGCCTCATCAGTGCCGCGAACCGCGATTTGAAAAACGAAGTAAGCAAAGGCAATTTCCGTGATGACCTGTATTACCGTGTTAATGTGGTTCCTGTTTTTCTGCCGCCTTTGAGAGAGAGAAAAGAAGATATTCCATTGCTGGTGGAACACTTTTTGAAAACAGCTGCCAAGGAAGGTCTTGAAAACGGGGGGATTTCAAGAAATGCCATCGCCATTATGATCGAATATTCCTGGCCCGGCAATATCCGCGAGCTGCAGAGCGCCATCCGGTTTGCCATTGTCAAATCAAGGGGTAAGATAATTCAGCCGGAGCATCTGCCTCTCGAACTGCGATCTCCCGAAAGCACTCGCCATGCCCGCGGCCCCAGGCGAAAACTGAACCGATCCGCCGTCAGCAGGGCGCTCATTCAAAGCGGTGGCAACAAAGCCAAAGCCGCGAGAATTCTGGGAGTGGGCCGTGCGACCCTCTATCGTTTTTTGTCAGATCATCCAGGCTTCATTTCTTCCTAATAGAATTTATGGATCGTTGATTTCCACTTTTTGATGTTCATTTCGATTGTCTTGACTTAGATCAAAGCCTTTGTATTTTTTTCGTATATGATAATCATAAAATCCGTCGGCGCAGAGGATTTCCCGCGCTGCAAAATTGCACATAAGGTGCTGTCAGAAACATTAATTTTCCATAAGCAAATCAAAAGGGGGATGTCATGAAATGCCCGGGACAGGACAGTCAATATTGGAAACCGGGGGCGGTTTTTGATGTCAAATGCCCAGAATGCGGGAGCGAAGTTGAATTTTTCAAAGATGATCCCACGAGAAAGTGCCCTAAATGCGGCCACCGTTTTTTAAACCCGAATCTGGATTTCGGTTGTGCATCCTATTGTCAATACGCAGAGCAGTGCATCGGAAACCTTCCCCCCGAACTCCTCAAGGATAAGGACGATTTATTGAAAGACAGGGTGGCCGTTGAAGTGAAACGTTACTTCAAACAGGATTTCAAGAGAATCGGCCATGCAAGCCGTGTCGCGCGATATGCGGAGCAGATCGGTCGGGAGGAACAGGGGAATTTGGCGGTTATCCTTACCGCCGCTTATCTCCATGACATCGGGATTAAGGAAGCGGAAAGGAAGCACAACAGTTCCGCCGCCCGGTATCAGGAAGAGGAAGGGCCGCCCATTGCACGGGAGATTCTGATCAAACTGGGCGCTGCCGAAAAAATAATCGAGGAAGTCTGTCATATCATCGGCCATCACCATCATCCCGAAAAAGAGGAAACCATTAATTTCATGAGCCTTTTTGATGCGGACCTGATTGCCAATCTTGAAGAATCGCACAAGCAGAATCCCATGGACAGGTCCAAACTGGAACGTATTCTGGCAAAGTCGTTTCTGACGGAGAGCGGCCGAAAACTGGCTGAAAAAACATTGGTGAAGTGACCGAAAGGAGAAGGCCAATGAAAGTCATGCGTAAGATAATCGAAATAGATGAAGAGCGCTGTGACGGGTGCGGTGTATGTGTGCCCGCCTGTGCCGAAGGCGCCATAGAGGTGGTCAACGGCAAAGCCCGTGTGGTGGCGGAAAAATACTGTGACGGTCTTGGGGCGTGTATGGGGGAATGCCCCAATGATGCCCTTCGGATCGTGGAGCGCGAAGCGGAGGATTTCGATGAAGCGGCCGTGGAAATGTATCTCAAGGATAAGACGAAAGATTCGGATGTACCCCTTCCGGTCGGGAGCTGTCCCGGTTCACAGATCCAGATGCGTATCCCTTCGGATGCGGAAAATGGCGCCTCAAACCTGACCCATTGGCCGGTCCAAATTCACCTGGTTCAGCCCCACGCCCCATTTCTCAAAAATGCGGATTTGCTGGTTGCAGCCGATTGTACGACGGTTGCCTGCGCCAATTTTCACCGGGATTATCTCGAGGGGAAGGTGGTTTTGATGGGGTGTCCCAAGTTCGATGATGTTGAGGCCTACATTCAAAAATTCATCGATATTTTTGACACGGCGGAAATTAAGCGTATCACGGTCCTGGTAATGGAAGTCCCCTGTTGTTCCGGACTGCCGGCAATGATCCAACGGGCCATGGCGGCCGCCCAAAAAGAAATTCCAATGGAAACGCTGGTGATCAGCACCCGTGGAGGCGTATTGAAAAACAAAAAAGAAACGCTTGCACAACTTTGATTTGCACGCTGAGAAGGGAGATTTTTGTTTGACGGAGGGTGATGGAAATGTTAGGAGTTTGTCCTTCAATGGCTGTGTCCCACACTGGAGGGAGGGACCATAGCGCGATAACGAGGAACGAATTCTATGACTGCATATTACACCCCCAGCCCTGAAACGAGAGAAGCAATTCAGGAGAAGACCTGGGCAAATACGACTCTCTGCTGGGCGTGCAGCGCCTGTGATTCCCAATGCCCGGTCTTTCTGGGATCGAGCCGGTTACGTCCACAAAAAGTATTGCGAATGGCAAACCTGGGACTTCTGGATGAATTGGTGAATCTCCCGGAAATCTGGTACTGCCTGGCCTGTAAACGCTGCACAAGATCGTGCCCCAATGATTGTGAACCGGAAACGATTGTGGGGTACCTTATAAAGGAAGCGATTCGAACGGGCCTGTACTCGGATGAAACCATTTCCCGTTACCATGAATTTCAGCGTAAATTCCAGCGCGCCCGCTGGATGACCACCCAAAAGTGCCTGTCGGGAGAGGACCCGGAGGACGAAATTGAATCCAATTGGCGGTCCTGGCTTGAGAGTCCCATAGAACCCCAAGAGACGGCGGTGTGGCTGACCGATCTCTCCCATACCCAGGCGTTTCTGAATGAAGCCGATCGTGCGGCGACCGCATCCTGTTTTAACTGTTCGGAATGTACCAATGAGTGCCCCGTCTGTTTCGACCGCAAAGTCTTTGATCCTCAATGGGTCTTTCGTATGGTCAATCTCGGGCTGGAAGAGGAAATCCTGAGATCGCCTTCCATCTGGTTGTGCATTTCGTGCCAGACCTGTACGAACGTTTGCAGCCAGCTGGTTTCAGGGCATCTGATGATACGGGGGCTTCAGGAATTGGCGGTAAGAGGAGGAATCGTTGATACGGGATTTCCATCCCGCTGGAGCAAGGCCCAACGCCTCCTCTATCCGCTCTTCACAAAAGAGATCGATGCCATATTCGGTTTTTGAAGGGAGATGGGTTGATTCTTGATGGCGACCCGGGGAAGGAGATTCTGAAGGGGTGCGGTGGAAGAGGTCTTTGTCCTGTAAAAAAGAGCGGGTTTTGTTCATGAAACCCGCTCTTTTTTTAGTGAGATTGCCTTATCCTTTAATGATCCTTGGGATCATCATGTGATGCTGCGGACAGATGGATACGGGATTCTGGTAAGCACAGCCAGCGAAGGCCGCGATGTATTTCCTCAGTTCCGGGAAAGAGACGATTTCATCCACATAGCCCCTTTGAGCACAGTAGACGGGTCTTGACTGATCGTGATACTGCTGGGCCAGGTCGTTCATTTTATCAATGACGGGTCCCAAAGGCCGACCGGCGTCCTTTTCCTTGACCAGCCTTCGTGCAAAGGATGCGGCGGCGGCCGTTTCCCCGTGCATGACGTAGATCTCCGTAGTCGGCGTGCCAAGGGTAAAGGCATTGTGGTTGTTGCTGGTGGGACCGCCCATGATGTAATGGGCCGCCGCAGTCCCTTTCCTCAGGACGATGCATATCTGGGGAACATCGGTCTGTTCAATGGAATAAATCAGGGATTGGCCGAGACCCAGGAGTTCCGCCTTTTCGGCGATATCCCCCACATCGATGCCGGAGGTGTCCTGAAACCAAACGATGGGAACCCGGTCCCTGCCGCAAAGGGTGACGAATTCATTCATCTTGATCAGCCCCTGGCGATAAAGCTTTCCGCCGATGCCGGGGTAGGGCGCGTATTCGGGATATTTGGCCCCGAGAAACCCCTGGCGATTTCCGATAAACGCCATCAAATATCCATTGATCTTGGCCAGCCCCGTATAGACTTCCGGGCCGTAACCGGGCCGGAATTCCATGTGTTCGCTGTTGTCAAAGATGCGCGCCATCATTTCATCCAGACTGTAACTTCGCTTCTGGTTGAAGGCAACGATGCTGTTAATGTCTTCCCCTGAATATTTGGGTTCTTTGGGCTCGGCCACTCTGAAAAAGTTGGGATCATAGGCCGGACACATGTCCACATACTTTTTAAGGGCATCCAGAACACCCTCTTCGGTTTCATAAACTTCCTTGAAAAAGCCCGTTTCATTGAAATGAATGGGAACGCTCCCCGGCGGCACCTCCTTGAAATGACGCGTGGATTCGATCAACTGCTCCGCGCCTTCCTCGTCGAATTGGCCTTTAGGGCTCATACCGCTGACAATACCGCCGCCGCCCACGGCGATGTTGGCGTCCTTATGGGCCAGCAGAATGGTGGGGCTGATGCCCTGGTACCCGCCGCCGGCGGGGTTGGTGCCGTAGATGCCCGCAAGGACGGGCACGCCCAGTTTTTCAAGCTCCGCATGGCGAAAAAAGGTGGTACCGTTGCCGCGCCGGTTGGCATAGACTTCCTGCTGTTCAGGCAATTTGACGCCGCTGCAGTTGACGATCCATACCAGCGGAACGTGCAGTCGTTTGGCCATATCCGTGACCCGGAGCTGGTTGTCGGCCTGTCCGGCAATCCAGGCGCCGGCCATAACCTTGTTGTTAAAACCGATCACCACCACCCATTTTCCATTGATCTTGGCCAGTCCGTCAATGACCCCGCTGGTGCCTTCGGCGTTGAACTGGGGATCAAATATGGTATGAAGGGGGCACCAGGTGCCCGGATCAATGAGGTATTCAATACGCTCCCAGACGTTCAGCTGGCCGCGCTTCTTAAGAATTTCTTCAGGGATGCCGGCGTGTTTCACAGCTTCAACCGCATCGGCCACCTGTTTCTCAACCCCTTTGATGCTGTCAACATTTTCTTTGGCTGCCGCAATCTGTTTTTCGGTAAGGGCGTTGCCGAAAGGGGTCATTTCTTCAAAATAAGGTTTCATTCGTTCCTCCGCTTGTCATTCTCTATCTGTTTGCTTTTCGAATGCCCAATTGATCCAGGGCAACGATCATCTTACAGATATTGGTCGAACCTTCAACCAGTTGGTAGGTGGGAGCATCCCGATAATACCGGGCCACGGGGTATTCCGTCGAGTAACCGTAGGCGCCTAAAATCTTCATGGCCACCTGGGATGCCTTGACCGCAATTTCCCCTGCGACATATTTGGCCTGGGCCACTTCGAGGGTGTTCCCCAGGTTCCCCTGATCTTTCTGCCAGGCCGCCTTGTAAACCACCAGCCGGGCCGCTTCAAGTTCAGAAGTGATTTGCCCCACCATGTCTTGATTCATTTGAAACTGTCCGATGGATTTTCCGAACTGCTCTCTTTCCTGACAGTAGCTGGTAACCGCGTCCAAACAGGCCTGCGCCAACCCGATGCCGCCGGCGGCGGCGGAAAGTCGCGTCTGATTCAGGCTTCCGAAGACGATTTTGGCTCCGTCACCCGGTTTCCCCAGAATGTTCTCCTTGGGGACTTTGGTGTCCTCAAGGTAAATTTCACCGGTCGGCGATGAGCGGGAACCCATCTTGTCCAGATCCGTGGTGGAAATGCCGTTGAAATTCTTGGGTTCAATGACGAATGCGGAAAGTCCTTTCCCTCTGGCGGCTCTATCCGTATAAGCATAAAATATAAGGGCATCGGCCACGCTGGTGTTGGAAATCCAGGTTTTTGAGCCGTTGATGAGCCAGTGATCCCCTTTGTCCTGGGCCGTTGATTTCATGGCCATGACATCGGAACCGGCGTTGGGCTCGGTGATGCCGAAGCCGCCCATGTATTCGGCGCTCACCAGTTTCGGTATGTATTTTTCCTTGATTTCGTCGGTGGCGTACCTGAAAATGGTAAAAGCGCAACCCAGGGTCTGCATGTTGATCTGCACCCTTAAGGAGCTGGAAGCCCTTGCGATTTCTTCCGTCAGAATGATGGCCGCCAACCAGCCCATTTCGTTTCCACCGTATTGCTCAGGAATGACGGTGCCGAAAAACCCGAGTTCCCCCATGGGCTTAACAGCTTCTTCATAGGGGAAATAGTGGTTTTCATCCCACTCGTCGGCGAAAGGCGCAATTTTCTCTGCCGCAAAATCACGTGCCATATCCCTAAGCATTTGCAGTTCTTCATTTAAACCAAAATCCATAAAAAAACCTCCCATTATCTTAGGTAAATAATATTGAATCGGAACAATTTAAACTTGTAGGCTGAATCCTTCATAAATCAAGAACATTTATAATAGCTATCAGCAATTTGATGCTGTAAAGATTCCCAAGCAATTTCCAACTCATTTTCATCCTGCCTCTCTTATCCTATTAATGGGGAATTGGCAACAGAAATATTCACATTGTAGCTATGCAGAAATATTCACATTGTAGCTATATTTTAACCTTCAATTTTGAGCCCTTTTTCTCAGCCACGCAATCGCTTCGCACGCTTTTTTTATTTCATCATTGACATTTATCTTTTAAAGACCTAAAAAAATGAAATCAAATGGCGTAAAGAGGTTCTAAGATAAACGGAGGAGGTTAATGAATGGAGCCGCTAACCATAAATAGAAAAGAGAGCAAACTGAGGGTTGCTCCGGAATGGGCGGATGTCTGCTTCACGTGCGGCACGTGTGCGGGTGGATGCCCCGTTACCGGAGTCGACGGCATGGACCCGAGAAAGGCCGTCCGAATGGCGGCCCTGGGTCTGGATCAGGAATTGATTGATTCACGGTTTCCGTGGATCTGCACCTTATGCGGGCGTTGCGAATATGCATGCCCCCAGGGGGTGGAAATCTTGAAGATGATGCGAAGGGCCAGAAGCCTTCGCGAAAGGGACAAGGTCCCGGGACCCATTCACAAGGGTGTGGCCATGTGTTTGGAAAGAGGCAATAACCTTGGAATTCCAAAGGACGATTTCCTGTTCCTGCTGGCCGACCTGTCCAAGGAAATGGATGAAGATGAGGGTTTTCCGGGTTTTTATGCCCCTGTGGACAAGAAGGGCGCCAATATCCTGGTGACCGTCAATTCCAAGGAGCCATTCGGCGAACCGGACGACATGAAGTTTTGGTGGCGCATTTTTTATGCGGCCCGGGAAGACTGGACCACTACCTCCACGGAATGGGAAGGGGTCAACTGGGGCCTTTTTTCCGGGGATGACGAGGCCATGAAGGAGGTGACCGGACGGATCGTAAAGCATTTGGAGGAATTGGAGTGCAGTACGCTACTCCTGCCCGAGTGAGGCCACGCATACTTCGCGACTAGGCTTAGTCTGCAAACGTGGTACCCCGAAGTATTCGACAAATACCGAGTTGTTTCCGTCCATGAACTCCTGAAGGAATATATTGAAACCGGCCGGATCAAACTTGACAAATCCATTCATGAAGAGCTCACAACGGTTCACGATCCCTGCAATTACGGTCGAAAAAGCATGAAAACATTCGGCGAGGCCTTTTTCGAAGAGCCCCGTTGGGTGACCCAGCAGTGTTGTGAAAATTACGTGGAGATGCACCCGAACCGCATGAATAATTTTTGTTGCGGCGCCGGCGGCGGCGCTTGGGCCATGCCCTATGATGCGGAGAGGATTTATTACGGGCGCATAAAAGCCCAGCAGATTATGGATACAAATGCCAAGATGGTGATTGCTCCCTGCCACAACTGTCGGGACCAGATCATGAAAGGCCTGACCAAAGAGTTTGATTTGGGGATCGAGACCAAGTATCTGT
Organism: delta proteobacterium NaphS2; assembly: GCA_000179315.1. Taxonomy (GTDB): domain Bacteria; phylum Desulfobacterota; class DSM-4660; order Desulfatiglandales; family Desulfatiglandaceae; genus NaphS2. The sequence continues at coordinate 961 of ADZZ01000412.1, read as the reverse complement.
GGGAATTGGTGGCCGATTCACTGGTTATTGAGCCGTGGACCGAAGAAGAGATCAAGAAGGCCAATGAATTGAGGGATGCGCAGTACGAACGGGATGAAATCGATCTCGATGAGGAATGGTAGCAGTTTTCGTCATTCATTTGGACTGACAAACGGCATATAAAAAAAGGCCCTCGATCATCGGGGGCCTTTTTTATTGATGGTTCTCTGAGAGCGGCAGTTGAAGCTGAAAACCAGGTTATTTGACTTTCAGATACAATTTTGATCGGCCGTCTTCATCTTTTGTGCCCAGGAATTCATGCCCACCTTTTTTGGCAAATGCAGGGAGATCATTTTTGGTCCCGGGGTCGGTGCTGATGACCTCCAGAACTTGACCCGACTTCATGCCACCTATAAATTTCTTTGTTTTGAGAAGCGGCATGGGGCAGCTCAAACCGCTGCAATCCAATGTTTCATCGGGTGTAATATTTTCCGTCATGATTCTATCCTCCAAAGTTAGTATTTGATAAGCGCAATCCAAAAAGCCTAAACGATTGCAGGCGAAATCCTTAAACTCAGCAACCTTCGTCTTCCATAATGACGAAGGCAGGCTTTTTCTTGGGCTTGGGCGGTGGTGGGGTTGCTGTGGCAGGAGCTGCGCCCTGCTGTTCAGAACGTGTTGACGTATCGGGCATGACGAGGTTTACGTTTTTTTCCACCTTTTCAGCCAAAGCAAAAATAACGGCCTGATCATAATAGGCCCAAGCGGCCGTGGACGTGGGATCTGCCTGAACCGCCTTTCGAAAGTATTCCTTTGCGTCCAGATACTTACCCCTTTGATACGCTTCCTGGCCGTGCCGTATCATTTTTGAACAAAGCGATTTGTCGACAGCCTTGGGAGATGATTCCTCCGCCATCGCAGCTACCGGAAGCAGCAGGAACAATGTCAGAAAAAGACCGGCAATGGATCTGGAAAAAACCTT
>ADZZ01000413.1 GCA_000179315.1 delta proteobacterium NaphS2 | reverse complement strand
ATTGCCGGATTTGCGGTCTATGAATTGGGACGAACGGAAGAAGCTCTGGCACTATTTATTCACGGAGCACTCAATTACCCCAGGGCGGCGCGGGTGATCCTTGGAATTCAAACCGCTCCACCTGAGAGCAGCCACGAAGCACGCGATCACAATGCAGGGATTGATATGTACAGGGATCTCAATGACTACCTGCGGAAGGAAGGCCGAAGAGCTTGCCGGTTCTTCAAAGGTGTGGTGAAGAATGGAAGAGTCGGAGCCCTCCTCAATGAGATGGACTTGGTCATTCGGAGACGGCACGAACAGCACCCTACAGGTGAGCGAGAGGCATTTGACCGCATGACCCAGATGCAAGAACAAGAATTTGCCCGACAAGAGGCACAGGAGCTTTTAAGGGAAGTTGATCTGTAAGGAAAACATGGAGATTCAGCCCGGTAAGACAGCTGAGTCGAACTCCTCAATAAGCGAGAGAGGGCGTTTCATCATCCATGGATTACCTGAGGAAAAATGAACAGATCGTACTCGTCTTCCACCTTAATGCACTCTTTATGACACGCCTCCAGGACCTCTTCAATGGAGAGATCTCCGGGAACCGCGATTTGGAATGTAAAATCCTCATTTTCAAAATTGGAAATGGGCCTTACATCTATTCCTGGATAGATGTGATGAAGCGCATCCACAAACTTGGCAACCGCTTCGGCTAGACTCTTGTCCATGGCTTTCGCCTCAGGCATTTGCGCACCTCCCCTTTTCTTCAACAATTTGGATAACCTCTTTTACGATTTCCAAAAGTCCGCCCAAGTGATGTTCATCCACAGGTTTTCCTTCATAATCACTCATGATACGATAAGAATAGAGCCTCCTTAATGGCAGCCGTTTGTCTTCCAACAGGCCAGGACCCGCCTTTTCATGATCCGGTTCAAACCAATATCCCCTCACAAAATGCTTTATGATAGCAAGATGTCGCCACACTCTTCCCTCTTTCGGTTCTCACAGAGCCGCCCACATGGCCTGGTAGGATGCATAATAAGCTCTCGAAGCAGCGCTGTTAATTCGCTTCTTCTTGACCAGAATCATCGCATCATCAAGATAGGCTTTGGCAATCTCCAAACGAGATTCTATCATTTTTCGTATCCGTGTCCTCTCGCAGTCGCTACCGTCCGAGATTCAAGCCTAAACAAGATTGCACCCCAGGTCAAGGTTTTTCTTATGTCATTATAAGCAGTTAAATCAGAAAAGGACGGGCTCGCCTTTTCACGGAATATCTCGGGTGGACCTCGGAATAACTGGCCGGAGTCCTTGAACTCGATGGGCAAGTAGATTTACTTAAATTATTATGAAATGATAAAAAATGGGTAAAAAAAGCTCTTGGAAATGGCTTTCCAAGAGCTTTTTGGTGTCCGGATTGGTGTCCGCCCTGAGTATCACTTCTAATCGGACTAAGAACGACTTTCTGTTGACGTCAGACTAAAATCGGTCTATATTTAGACCTTCCAGATTGAAGATAGGGAGGTAACCTGTATGAAATTAGCTGATCAAATTAAACCTGTCAGCTACCTAAAAGCTCATGCCGCAGAGATCCTGAGGAATCTTCGAGAAAGACAGAATCCTCTAATCATAACCCAGAACGGCGAAGCTCGGGCGGTTATACAGGATATTGAAAGCTATGAGCAAAGCCAGGAAACCATGGCTTTACTGAAAATCCTCGCCCTTGGCAATCGGCAGATAGAAGATGGCAAAGTGGAACCAGCTTCGGATGTAATCAAACGGCTACGTCAGCACCGGAGAAATCGTTGATGTCTTTTGAAGTCCTGATGACTGAAGACGCAGCACGCGACCTGGAAGATATATACGACTACATAGCGCAGCATGACACACCGAATAGAGCGGAGCATGTTCTGGAAAAAATCGAAAAGGCAATCGTTGGTTTATCTGAGTCTCCCGTGCGAGGGGTATATCCGAAGGAATTGGCGACATTGGGAATTCGCGAATACCGTGAAATCTTCTTTAAGCCGTATCGCATCATCTACAGAATAATCGAACCTATTGTTTATATTGTGTTAATTGCCGATGGGCGTAGAGACATGCAAACCCTTTTAAGCCGTCGCCTTTTGGGCGCTTAAGGCGTTGAGAATAAAATTGGATGAAATTCGAACCGATCCGCATGAACCGGATGCAAAAACAAGAATGCGAAAGCAATTATCCCTTAAAAAACCTTACCCGTCTACTTTCCAGTAACAGACTATATTTCCTTTTTGCTTCGTCTGGCAAGAAGCTGACACTAATGAATTTCTCCCATACAGGAACTACTTTCTTAAGATCGTCCAATAAGGATGAAATGATTTTCGGCTTCAACTTGAGCCGATCTAAGCCAAAATAA
>ADZZ01000414.1 GCA_000179315.1 delta proteobacterium NaphS2 | reverse complement strand
TGTCAGACCGATTTTCGAGAAATTTAAGCTACCAAAATATTCCTGATATCCTTATCTGATCTGTTCGAATTTTGAGTTTCTATGCTAAACATCCAGAAGAATGATTTTGCCATTTATCCATATTTTGGTACTCTGGTCCCACCTGCTCGGAGGATATGGCAACTGCTGGGAAGCAACCAGAGCGCCGAAGCAGGTGACGTAAGCATGGGGCCGGACTCGATAGTGCGGCCCTTTTTTCATGTCCTTTATATGCTTATGTCGATAATGCGTTAAATCCCGGGGGTTTGGGGGCTGGCCCCCATTTGAATTAGTCAAGCATTCCTTTTCCTTCACAAAAATGTACTTCTGCTGGTGTAAGATAATCCAGTGCTTGATGTAACCGTTTGTTATTGTAAAATAAAAAGTAGCTTTTCAGAGATTGAAAGGCTTCTCTGATCGTTCGATACGCTTTGATGTATACCTCTTCGTATTTTACGGTTCTCCACAACCTTTCAACGAAAATATTGTCCAAAGCTCTTCCTTTTGAATCCATACTGATTTTGATGCCACGTTCCTTTAGAGGAGCCAGGAATTGTGAGGATGTATACTGGCTTCCCTGATCCGTGTTGAAAATCTCAGGTTTTGAAAATGCCAGGGCCTCCTTGAGGGCCTCCACGCAAAACGCTGGTTCCAGGGTGTTACTCAATTTCCATGAAAGAACATATCTGCTGAACCAGTCGATAATGGCAGTCAAGTATATAAATCCGCGTCCAATACGAATATAGGTGATGTCGGAACTCCAGACATAATCCGGTTTTTCAATTTTAACACCTTTGAGTAAATAAGGATAAACCTCGTGATCTTTTCTTCTTTTGCTAATATTGGTTCTGGGATATATGGCCTCTAACGCCATAAGCCGCATTAAGCGTTGGACCCGTTTACGGTTAACAGGGTATCCCCAGCGGTTGAGCCAAGCCGTCATCCGGCGACTTCCATAAAAAGGTGTTTCTGTAAATTGCCGGTCAATCAAATCCATCAGCTCAAGGCTGTAAGGATCAATGCCCACCGGCTCATAATACAATCTCCCTTTTGAGACATTCAGCAACTCACATTGGCGGTTTATGCTGATATTCCGGCAGCTTTTGTCTATCAGTTGACATCTGTCAAAGGTTGATTTTGCTAAGACTTTTTTTTAACCAGTCGTTTTCAACTTTCAATTGCCCAATCTGCCGGTAGAGCTCTTCAATCAATTTTTCGCGATCCTGCTCTTTTCTCCCCTTTGCGTTCGAGAAAACATCAGGCAACGCCGTCAGAGCTTCCTTTTTCCATCGCATGATTTGGGCTCTGTGGACTTCGAATTTCGACGATAATTCAGCAATGGTTTCCTCTGATTTGATCGCAGCGACTGCTACTTTTGCCTTAAAATTTCCGGGGTATCTCTTTCTCATCTGATCTCCCTTCTGATCAGAGGATATCACAAGAAAAGTAGCTTAACTACTGGTTCAAAAATCGGGGTCCATTATATCCTGCGACTTCGCTGGGTATGCCAGACCCAGTATTGATAGCGAAGTGAAAAAAAGAATCGTAATTCCCGCTCCGATTTTCGATAAAATCCGGTTGCTGCCGTCATGTTTTTGGAAAAAAATAAATCCTCCTAGACAAAAAAAACAAAGTGCCAAAACATAAAGCGGCAACCCCACAAGGTAAAGCCTACATTTCGCACGATTGGCGCCTGATTTCGCGAATTATGTTGAAGCGAAACTTTGCTTTGGCGGTGCGTTTTTTTTAAAGAGCCACCATCGGTCTTTGAGTGAGGTATAAACCGAAAGTGGAACCTCCAGCAACCGTAGCACGGTTTCATGTACTTTTGTAACACCCTTTACGATTGTTTGCATAATCCGGCCATTTTTCTCAACCAGGCTAAGGTGAACGCTTTCGAAAAAGTAACTGAGATTATTCCAGGTTGGTGTTTTGGTATTCATACGGCTGGGCAATATGGGCAATTTTTCAACTTCTTCGTCTGCCATATTTTTTCGGATATTCCGCTCCATAAGACTGACAATCATAAGGGCAATGAAGTAAAGAAAAGTAATGGCTTCAATTCGTTTTGGTTTTTTGAGGAAAACAGGGGCGATTTTGAGAATTGATTTGCTTGTGTACATTCTTTTTTCTAAATAGGGTTGATTTTTGTAGGCTTTGAGTACTTCTGAGGCTTCGATTTCAGCGTTGGTGATAAGAGGGAAATGCCGTCACGGCTAGAGAGATCTGCTACGGCCTGACGGTCTAACTCCCATTCCAAGCGGTAGGAAATATTTTCTTCTTCTTTGTATTGTGTGTTGGGTCCTGGCTTTCCAGGGCCTATCTGACGCTGAACAATTTGTTTGTCCTCGATGAGCTGAATTTGGAATAGATCAAATGTACCTTTGGTTGCCTTCTTGATTGCCTTTTCAAGCTGTTGTTTTGTCTTGAGGTTGTATTGATTGAGTCGGGGGGAAAGTTCAGTCAGTTGAAGATCGGCTTTGGCAATTCTTTTTTCTCGTCGGCTTTTATCCTGTTTTTCTTTGGCGCTGCTGTGAACCCAAATGATTCGATACCCATTTTGGGAAGGCTGACCTTCGTATGTTTTGTAAACGATGGTTTCTGATTTTTTTCGGCTATTTGGCGTTTCGTAGGCCTATTGCCATTCGATGGAGTTTGTTTTTAGGAATTCGTAGAACTGTTTGACTTCAGAGCGGTTTTTGGGAACGATGGTAATGAATGTTCCACCGTGTTCATGAATATGGTCCAGATTTTTCCGGGAACAGAGTTTGGAGTCGGCAATATAAATGAAATCGGATTCTCCCAGGAATTCGCGGAGCGCATTCCAATTGGGAATATGGGTTGTATCATCGGTGCGGTTTCCATCAAACAATTCAAATGATAAGGGAACATTTCCATCAGCGGTGATGTTCAAACCGAAAACGATTTGTTTGCAGTCAGGCCGGTGGTCTTTGTTAAAGCCGTGCCTAAGTTTAACGGCCTTCGGGTCTTCATTTTCACATTGGCCCAAAAAGGTAATTGATGTGCTGTCATTATGTATCTGTTTCATTTCAATCAGATACGCGTCAATGGCATTCGAGGACAATTCAGTGATAAGGGAGTTTCGATCTGCTTTGAACAGCAAGTCAAGTTTTCTCGCGAGCTGATCGTCATTGTAGGTGGATGCGTTGAGACCATATTCAGTCAGACCATCCATGTAATCGGCTGCCCATTTTTCGACTTGATAGAGCGGCCGCGATGCGCGAACGATGTTGGCCACCATGATGGAAAGAATTTGGGCAGGATCAACTGGCGAGTGCTTCGGTTTTTCAACATATTGAAAAGAGCCTTTCACCATATGCTTTCATTCCCGGAGACGGCAGGGTCCTTTCCCGTTCTTATCACCATAAAACCTTCGCGTTATCAACTTATCAACCAGCGCCTTCAAAATTGGTCTTGGCCCCTGAAATATTAACAATCTTCATGGTCTTTTCACCCCTTAGACTCAAATCGATTTTGACCAACTATCCCAACAAAGACCAACTTGGTCAACTAGTGTTTTCCGGGTGCGAGGAACCTGATTCAAAACTCAAGAGCGCACCATAAACGGAAAAGTTCTTGACTGATTTTTTCCAAAAATGGTAAAAATAAATACCGAATATGGCGAACAGGGGATAGATATATGGACAAAAACGCCCTCCAGCAGATCATTCTCGATTTTCAGGATCAAGAACTCGATCCCGGAATTACCAGGCATGTGCAATACGAGATTTTTCCAAATAAAGCATTTGTCTGTATTGGTGTTAGACGCTGTGGAAAATCGACCCTGCTTTATCAAATAATTACCAAATTGCTATATCAGGGTGAACCCATTGAAAATATTGTGTATCTTAATTTTTTCGATGACCGCCTTTGGGAGCTGAAAAAGGGAGGCATTGGTACCGTCATTGAAGCGTACTATGCACTTTACCCTGAAAAAAAGAAGTCGGAAAAAGTCTACTATTTTTTTGATGAAATACAGGAAGCCAAAGACTGGGAGCCATTTATCGACCGCTTGCTCAGAACTGAAAATTGCGAGGTTTATCTCTCCGGCTCATCGGCCAAAATGCTTTCAAAAGAGATCTCAACCCAAATGAGAGGCCGATCCCTCACCTGGGAATTGTTTCCCTTTTCTTTTAAGGAATTTCTAGATGCCAGGCAGGTCAAATACCATCCACTCAACACACGAAACAGGCTCATCATTCAAAAAGCCTGCGACGACTATTTCAGGAATGGGGGATTCCCGGAAACGCTTTCCGCTTCCAAACGGATCCGAATCATGCTGCTGCAGGAATATTATAAAGCTATTTTGCACCGGGATATTATCGAACGTTTTGATGCGCTCCATCCCAAAGCGGTCATTGATACCGGATACCGCCTCATCTCTTCGGTTGCATCTTTTTATTCCGTAAATAAATTGACCGATTACCTAAAATCGCTCGGGCACAAAGTTAGCAAGAGCTTTGTCGGACAGTGCATTGAGTGGTTTGAAGATGCCTATTTCCTTTTTTCCGTTAAACGTTACAGCATCTCCGTAAACAAACAGAATATTAACCTTAAGAAGGTCTACTGCATTGATCAGGGCATGGTGCAGGCAGTGACATCAATGATTACGCAGGACCGCGGGCATCTTCTCGAAAACATGGTTTTTCTCCATCTCAGGCGCCAGGGCTTTGCGGTCTGGTATTACAGAACCAAAAATGGCAAAGAAGTTGATTTCATCTGGCTGGATAAAGATAGAAAAAAACATCTTGCCCAGGTATGCTGGACACTGAAGAATGAAAAAACAAAGCACCGTGAAGTAACGTCGCTATTGACCACATTGGAGGAGCAACAAATTGAGTCGGCCTTAATTATTACCCATGATGAAAACGAGACATTACAAACCGGAAATATTCCAATAGAAATCATCCCTGCCTGGAAGTTTCTCATGGAAAACACAACCTCCCCGGCCTAACACTTTCTCCCCGTCTGCCCTGGCTCCCCCGCTCACAGTCCTCCACCCGTCATCGGTCCTCTGCCTTCCGCCCTCCGTCGTCTATCACTTTAACACCAATGCCCAACTCCCGCCGGTCAAAATTCCCCAACACCTCATGCGAAATCCACGTCCTGGAAACTTTCAGCAACAATTCCTCTTCCTCCCCAGTCATAAACGGCAGTTCATACCTCCGCCTCACCATCTGACCCTTATTCTTCTTTTTGCCTTTTTTTTCCCGGTTTGGTCCGAAAATACAATTTCATCCAAAACCCGTCCACCATATGTCACCGTTAAAACAACCGACTCCTCCTCCAACCCGGGCGTCCGACAATAAAAAGCCAATTCAACTGATCTCCGGCCTCCGCCCCCTACTCCTTCCCATGATAAAAAGCGCCGCCATCAGAAAACCCTCCGTCCCCACCGTTGCCCAAGCCGCTCCCATGCCCCAAAATTGAGGGATCAATACGATATTCAGCACAATATTCAACAGCGCTGCAAGCCCCGCCGCAGCTGCATAGTACCCCTCCATATTGCGTGCCACCACCCCCTGGCTCAGTATGGCATTGGGCAGAGCAAAAGGCAGCGCCAACAGCAGCCACGGCAACAGACGCGCCGTATCACCGTATTCGACACCGAACGTAACGGTGACAATCTCCTTGTTAAATACACTCCCCAAGCCATACAGCACACAACCCGTCAAGAACATTCCAATCACCATTTTCAGCAACTCACGCTTGAAATACGCGGCGTCCTCCCACACCAACCGTAGCGTTCTGAACCACACCAGACGCAATGGAAAAATCATCAACAAAATGCCGTCCAAAAACCGGTAGGCCGCTGAATAGTAACCCACTTCCGAACTGTTCCCCGTCAAATACTCCAGCAGAATAATGTCGCACCGATAATAAATGACCGTCGCCGCATCAATGGCAATGAAACCCAGGCAGGCACTTCGAATGTCTTTCAGCCTGAAACCACCAAAAGCCGGCTTTTGAACCGGCACCGGCGAAAAAAAGAGGCAAACCCCAACCCCCAGAGCCCACCCCGCAAATACAGCCCAGGGCTCGGGCCGAACCCACAAAACAGCCGCCAGAATGCCCACAGCCCCCAGGGTTCGCACCAACACCTGCCACTGCGCCTCCTTCGGGAATTTGCCATCGCCCCTCAACACCGCGGATACAAAATCGGCCACCGCCAATAAAGCAAAATACAAAACAGCCGAAATTATTCCCGCCCGGTACTGAAACGGTAGAAGTATTGTACAAAGAACCCCCGCGAAAGTTATGACAAGCGTGTTCCCCAGGGCCCAAGAAAAAAGGTCTTCCCCATATCCTTTCATGGCCGGGGACGGCAGCGTTTTTTCACGAAACAGAAACGTCCTGAAACCGCCTGCCTGGAGAATAAAAAAAAGAGAGGCCAGTGTCAGAATGTAACTATACCGACCAAAGGCCTCAGGACCCAAAACCCGCCCTAAAAAAAACGTCAGGCCAATGGAGACGGACGCATTGAAAACCGTCGCCGCCCATTGACTCGTCAAATTTACCGAAAACCGAAACAATCTAATCCACCATCAATACTCTCGCCTTCCGCCCTCTGCTCCCCATCAAGATTGTTGACACTCTGATGCTTTGGTGTTAATGTGATCAGCAATATCCGTTTTGATAAAGAGGTAACAATGGGTCGATTAACCATTACGCTTGACGATGATTTACACCGAGCAGTGAAGGAATTCGCAGCACGGCAAGGGCGCAGTATTGGCCAGATCATTGGAGAAAGCTTACGCTTTCGCGGCATTAAAACGATGAAAAACGCTCGACAACTCCTTGAGCGATCGCGTTCCCACGCAGGCTGTACAGAAGACGAGGCAACCCGCCTGGCCGTGGAAGAAACCCGCGCGCATCGAGGGCAATGACTTCTCGCATTTTTATCGTCGACACCAACGTACTGGTTGCAGGGCTTATAACCTCTGAAGCAAGGAGTCCCACTGCCGCAATATTGGATAACATGCTGAACGGGAAGCTATTCTACCTTCTATCCCCCGAACTGCTGCGAAAGTACCGGAAGGTTCTGTTGCGGCACCGCCTATCCCGCCTCCACGGTCTCAACGAAATTGAAATTGACGAGATTCTGACCGAGATCACTGCGAACGCCATATGGCGAGAGCCCTCATCCGACAAGATTCATACTCCTCCGGATCCGGGAGATGTACACTTGTGGTCTCTTTTGGCATCCGAACCTACCGCTATTCTGATTACCGGTGACCGTTTGCTTATTGAAAGCCCAAGACCACAAAGCTCAATCATCTCCCCTAAAACGTGGGCGAGGCATTTTCAAAGAAAATAGACGCGTCGTCCGCCTACCATCAAAAGGGCCATCAAAATACTTGATTTTTAATGATGGTATCATTATTTTTAAAGCATTATTTCAAAATCAAGGCTGCTATTGAACATGTACTTTGAAAGAATTTTGACGAACAGGCTTTACAAGCTGGCGAAATCATTCCCTGTTGTTGTCATCAGCGGAGCACGGCAGGTGGGAAAAAGCACACTGCTTCAAAACACATTAGGCAGGGAAAGCGAAATGGTTGTTTTCGACCCTGTCATTGATGTTCAAAATGCTCGAAGGGATCCTGAACTGTTTCTCAATAATCACCCGACCCCGCTAATTCTTGATGAAATCCGGTACGCTCCCGAAATCGTTGCCTGCATAAAGCGGCGTATCGATCTGAACCGGTCTCCCGGTCAATACATCCTCACGGGATCCCAGCAATGGGGCGTCATGAAATCCATGGCGGAAAGCCTTGCCGGACGCGCCGTGTTTCTGGATCTTTACAGTTTCTGCTTGTCCGAAATAAGCCGGACTCAGCCTACATTGCCCTGGATCGCAAGATGGCTTGCTTCGCCTGAAGCATTCCTTAGCGCGCCGCAATCCAGGATTGCATCGAAGACAACCCTTTACGAACAACTTTGGCGCGGTTTTCTACCGGAACCACAGTTTCTTTCAACCGAAGTCATACCCGATTTCCTCAGTGCCTACCGGCGAACGTATATCGAAAGGGACGTAAGGCTGCTGGCCGAGGTATCGGACCTTCAGCTTTTCGGCAGGTTTCTTCAAATCGTTTCCGCTTTAACCGCCCAGGAAATAAACCATAGCGAGCTTGGAAGAGAATTGGGACTGACCCCCCAGACTTCCCAAAGATGGCTCAATATCCTGAAAGCCACCTTTCAATGGTTTGAAATCCCGGCATACTCCGGAAATTTGATCAAGCGGGTGAGCAAGAAACCCAAAGGGTACATCGCAGATACCGGTTTGATCTCCTCGACCCAGGCGATATCGACGCCCAAAGCCATTGGCGGGCATCCGCTTTGGGGTGCAACATTCGAAACCGCGGTTGCAGCGGAGTTGAGAAAACAGATGGCTGTCATGTCGCCAAAGCCCAATTTTTACCACTGGCGAGCTTACAGCGGCGGAGAAATTGACATCCTGCTGGAATACGATGGAATTTTTTATCCGCTTGAAATAAAGGCAAAAACCAATCCTTCCCGGCGAGATACCACGGGAATTTCAGCTTTTCGCATAAAATATCCACACCTCAACATCGCCAAAGGCGGCATCATTTGCCCATGCGACAGCATTTTTCAGCTTTCTGACAATGATTACGCTCTCCCCTGGGATATTTCCTGAAATCAGCCCTCCGTCATCCGCCCTACATCAGCCCAATAAACTTCAACCGCCGCCGATACCGCTCCCCTGTCCTCTTGAAACTATGGTGTTCACCAATAAATGCCTTCGCCCGCGCTCCAATCTCTCGCCTGAATTCCTCATCCTCAAACAACCGCCGCATATAACCGGCCGCCTGTTCAACATCCGGCTCAGCCCAAACCGACTCCCCCTGCATATAGTAACTCCCTTGTGGGACATTCGTTAGTGCATAATCAACCAGGCAGGTGTTATTCTGTCCGGTAAAATCCATATTCCCGGAATAACCGGTGGCAATGACCGCTTTTCCCATCTTCATGGCCTCCGCCATACCCAGCCCGAACCCTTCCGCCCGATGAAGTGAAACATACACATCACAGCAACCGATCAAATCAAGCATCTGCTCCTTAGTGAACGTTTTGTTAATCAACAAAACCCGCGAGTCATCCTGAACCCAATCTTTTAAGAGATTGTAATCCGTCACCTGCTGCTGCACCGATTCCACAATTTTAGTCTTGATAACCAACACAACATCCTTTCTGCCAGCCGGGAAAGCCTCTCTAAAAGCCCGAATGACTCCTTCGGGATTCTTCCGATGAATCCGCGAAGAAAAATCCAAGGAATAAAGAAGAACAAACGCATCCTCGGAAATCCCATAAGCCTTTCGACCCAAACCACCCGGCAACTGAAAATCCACCGCCATCGGCATATGCACCATCGGCACGGAAGCTTTCCTGGAGATCACCCCCTGAATATACCGGCTGGGCGCCCATATCTCGTCCAGATAATTCATGGGATACAGCCACTCATCCGGATAATCACTCAGCTCCCAAAACCCATACCCAATATTGTACCGATCCTTGAATAATTCCGGATTGCTCGCATGCAGATTCATAATCCCTTCATTGTTCATGCAGAAGATGTTCGTGTTGTAGGGAGTATCCGTCCCAACAAACGCTTCCAAACTGAAGTCCGCCTGCGGATGCAGTGTCCTGTCATAATTGTACAAAGAAAACGGAATCCCTTCCGCCAGTAGCGACCTCGCCGTATACCTTAGATGTTCCCCAATTCCAAACTCTCCAAACACAAACCCGACCAGATTACACCCCGCTTTCAATCCGTTATGCGCAACCCTGTTTTCATAACGTCCATCCCGAAAAACCAGTTTCCGATCCCCCGGAACACTTCGCCCCTGTAAAACCGTGTCTGTAATCCGGGCCTCTATCGATCGCGGCAAAACGAATTTGGCATTCCGTACCAACCCCGGAAAACGATTGGCAACCCGATAGCCGGCGCGAACAACCTTCTCAATCAACATCAATAAATCCCTTCACATGCCTAAGCGTAAGGGCCTCTGCAATCCGTCTTGCCATCATCCGCCATTTTTCGTCTGCCGTCTGTCCGCTATCACTTTAACACTAACCCCCAACTTCCGCCGATCAAAATTCTTCAAATGCTCATGCGGAATCCACGTCCTGGAAACTTCCAGCAACAACTCCCTTTCCTTCCCAGGCACAACGGGAAGCTCATACTGCCGTCTAACCGTTTCTCCCGGTTTCTTTTTCCTTTTCCCTTTTTTCCTGTCAGGCTCCCCCAAAAAGACAATTTGATCCAAGACCCGCCCACCATACGACACGCTCAAGACAACCGGCTCCTTCTCCAAACCAGGTGTCAAACAATAAAACTCCAACCCAATCCGTCTGTTGGAATATCTTTGACCTTTGACCTTTGACCTTTGACCTTTAATTCCGTCGTCCAGCTTTAACGCCGCCCGTTTCGAAAACCACCGATAATCCCCATATTGCCAGTCCTTTCGATTTGAAAGATCAAAAAAACCGGCAAATCGATCCCGATCCTGATCTTTGGCATAAATCCGCATCCCGTACTTCTGCGCCAAACTCCTCGATTCAAAATTGCTCAAATAAGCGAAAAACCCTATGACCATCAATACGACACTCGCTTTTCCCAAAAGGCCCATTACCCTTTTAAGGCGAATCGGCAGTACAGCACCATCAATGGTCATTGCATAGCCCAGACTCAAAAATATCAACAACCAAATCATGGGAATATACTGCATACTTTGAAAAATCCCGTAAATGTGAAAACTGATAATTGAAATAACCACCGGAATGTTCAGTAAACGTTTATTTCTCACCAAGTCAAAAATCAGAAGCACCAAGGCGTAGGCTATAATCAGCATCCACAGAAAGAGTCCCACCACGCCTCCGCTGACAAATAACTGAAAAAAAATACTGTGGGGTGTCTGATGTATCTTGTCGCTTTTTTTGCTGTCCAGGAAGTTATTGAAATATGAACCGGCAATCCCCGCCAGTACTTCCCCATGCCAATTGAAAGATTCATAACCCATGCCAAAAAGAGGACATTCCCGACCCACATTAAAACCCTCCCCCCAGGTGTAATAGCGCCCCCCCTCTTTAACGGTAACTATGCGGGCAGCCTGGCTTTCAAAATATGCAATGGACTTCTGCGAGGCATTCCGGACGGATTTGTTCCCCCCTTTTTTTTCTCCCAAATAACCGGACAGCGGCATTAAAACCTGAAATACCAGCAAAAAGCTTATGACGATGGTAACCGGGACGGAAACAGCAACCTTCATCAAATCCTTCCACCCAAAATGAAACGATTCAAACCTCCCTTTCTTGGAGAAATAGGCAAAAAGCCAGCAAATAAATAATATGAGCGGATAAGAAACCCACCCAGCCCTGGCTCCCGCCAGAATAAGCGCCAGTTCACAGATAACCAGACTGGAAAAAAGTACAATCTTCCACCAAATCCCTTTTATCGTGCTCATAAAACCGATTAAAACAAAGGGAACAACCGTTAAGATAAACTCGGCAAACCAGCCGCGGTTCAGAAAAGTTGAATGCAGCACCCCGGGCGTGATGACGGTGCCGAATCGGTACCATGCCAGCGAAATAACGCCATAAAAGTCCAACAGACCTATAAAAGCACAAAAAACAGCTCCGGAAAAAACGCCGGAAAAAAGGAATCCGTACAATTCATTTCGTGAAACATTTCTGGAAATCTGCACAACCAGAACAAAAAACAGGACCAATCGCAAGACAGCTACAATGGGGTAGAAAGTACCATTCGGCGGATCCCTGAAAAAATAAAACAGCCCATCCGAATAGCCAAAATAACTCAAATCCCTCATGGCCTGCCCTAACGGCAGAGAAAACAGTGAAAAAAGCGAAAGCCCTATATAACAAAGAAGCAAACCACTCAATTGCCCATTAAGCGAAACCGTATCTTTGGAACGCCAATTGATGACAAATATGGATGATGCAACGCATGTGACCAAAATTTCAAAAACACGGCTTTGAATTTCAAACGAACCAAATCCATATAGAAAGAACGAAAAACCGAAAAGAAATAAAAATGCTCCTAAAAACTTTCGGTAAACAATTACACAAATACAGCCTGCTAAAACAATACCCAGGAGTATCGCAATAAATTTATTGTAAGAAGGGTAATGAAAAATCGAAGAAAACCGCACCAGCAGGTTCGCCAACAAAAAAAGTCCCACCAATCCGTCGACTGCCTTACGGATTACGCCGTTTTCCTTTGCATTGCCTTCAGCTGTAATTACGGATGTCAATTCTTTCCACTCACGCCACAAAAAAAGCCGGTCAAAACCCGGCTTTTTTATCACACCAAGAGCACATTTCAAACATAGGTCTCGGCGAAGTCCACACCGTGAAACTTTTTGTATTTTGTTTCTCTGGG
Organism: delta proteobacterium NaphS2; assembly: GCA_000179315.1. GTDB lineage: Bacteria > Desulfobacterota > DSM-4660 > Desulfatiglandales > Desulfatiglandaceae > NaphS2. Next base: position 30,840 of record ADZZ01000414.1, on the reverse strand, counting down.
GCGAATTTCACCGGGGTGCCGTACAATGAAAAGTGGGAGAAGGACGGCATCATGGTACGAGATATCTGGTATAAGGCGGGTGAAATGGGGTTTCTTTACCCATCGCTGCCCGAAGAATATGGCGGATCGGGTATACGGGTGTGAATACCTTTCTCAGCCAAAACGTGATTATATCCCCCTATATATGCCAGTTCGGCACAGGAGAGCAAAAGCGAAAATACCTACCCCGTTGTGCATCGGGTGAACTCATCCTGGCCATTGCCATGACCGAGCCGGATGCCGGTAGTTATGTTCAAGCCATTCGAACCACTGCGGTAAGAGATGGCGGAAATGTACACCATTGCGGAGACGTGCCAGGCCTTTGTGGATTGTCTGACCAAAGAACACATGGCGGGAATGAATGTGGATGTGGAAACCGCCAGGGCCACACTTATTTCCAGTACCATCATATACGGCAAACGGCCGGATTATCTGGAACATGGCGCCCTGGATGATTCGCGCGGTATGAGATATTTAAAAATTATGGGCCAGAGGGTTGTGGAGTTGGCCAAGACCATGAAATATGCCGCGGAGGCCAATGCCGTTCCGCCGACAGCGTATAATATCGCCACCGGCAGCAAGATGTGACCCCTGACTCATTCTTTTCACATAGTATGTCGGTTTTTCCTCGACATACTATGTGAAAAGAATTAGTGTTGAGCGCATTATTCGGATACGGGTGCATGAATCCCATGATGGCAGAAACGGGAACGATCGAGAAGCTGAAAAGGGAAATACCTCAAGAGGAGTTTGAATATCAGACGCTCCTGGACTGTCTCAAGGGATATGCCCGGCCCAGGGACAAAATCTCTGATCTTCTCAGGAAAGGGATTATTATCAGGGTGAAAAAGGGCCTTTACGTGTTAGGCGACGAATATCGGCAACGTCCTTTTTCGCGCGAAATTTTGGGGAATCTAGTGTACGGACCATCTTACATATCCCTGGATTATGCACTGCACTATTATGGTCTGATCCCGGAGCGGGTCGATGCCATCACTTCTGTTACGACAGGTCGGTCCCGCAAATTTTTTACGCCTGTCGGTCTGTTCACATATCGCATGATTTCCCTCGATGCCTTTCGAATTGGCATGGACCGGATTGAAATAGGCGAGGGTCGCGCTTTCCTTATGGCCACGCCCGAGAAAGCCATGGCTGACAAACTGCAAGAAATCCGTGGTGTAGGTATTAAGACAATAAGAGATCTGGAAGATTATCTCGAAAAGGACCTTCGTATTGATGGAACGGTGTTTAGAGAACTGAAACCCGAGAATCTTGATAAATTTGCCCGGGCCTATAGGTCGAAAAGGATCAGACTTCTTGCTGAAACCCTCAGAGGGATTCAGACGCCGCAACGAACTGGTAGCTAACAACGAACTCAACAAACCCAATGAACTCAAAAAGCTGAAGTCGGCAAAGGTCCATGCACGAAGCCATATCCAAAATGTTGGCGAAGTATGAATGCCGCGGATTGAATGATGCCGTTAACGCATTGAGGGAGATCGTGCAGGAGGTTGCTCTGCTTGGCTTATGGCGTGGTAAGTTTTTTGAAAAGGCGGCCTTCTATGGCGGAACGGCGCTGAGGGTTCTTTATGGTCTGGATCGTTTTTCAGAAGACATGGATTTCTCCCTTTTGAGCCCTTCGCGTAGTTTCGATATCGGCCGCTATGCGGTGTTTCTGGAAAAGGAGGCCAAAGGGTTTGGCCTTGATGTGCGTTTTGAAAAGATTGATAAAGCCGTACAGACCCCGATTCAATCCGCCTTTCTCAAGACAAACACGCGAAGCCAGCTGCTGGTGATCGAAACAGGAGAGGAAATGGCCCAAACCATACCAAAAGGCCGGATCCTGAAAGTCAAGATTGAGGTGGATACCGATCCCCCCCTCGGCTTTGAGACGCAGACCCGGTATCTCCTGCAACCGATTCCATTTGCTGTGCGCGTATATTCGCTACCGGATCTTTTTGCCGGAAAAATCCACGCGATTCTCTACAGGCGATGGAAAGGACGTGTCAAGGGGAGGGACTGGTATGACCTGGTGTGGTATGCAGCCAATTATCCTGATTTGAACCTCCATCATCTTGAACAGCGAATGCGGCAGACAGGGGATTGGCAGGAAAATAGATCTGTACAGTGGGAAGATCTGAAAGCATTTTTGAACAGGAGCATAACTGAGCTAAATGTGGAGCAGGCACGAAAAGAAGTGGAACCCTTTGTAAGATCTTCTGAAAACCTGGCCATTTGGTCCCCTGAGTTTTTTAGGGATGTTATTTCAAGGATCAGACCAGTGCATCGTATTGAGCAGACCGACATTGGATAATTTACCCTGAAGGATGTGGACATTGTCCTCAGCTGGATGAAGGGCAAATGGAACTCAACTTTCCGGTTGTTGTATGCCCCATAAAAAAGAAGAACCGGAACAACACCCCAGTAGTTGTACTTACCTTCGGTGATCAACTCTTCAATCAACTTTTCTCCGCGCCGGCACCCCACCCAGCATACCCTCAACACTTATATCTTCATCCAAATCCGGCCAGTGAATGCCTTGCCCATCTCCAATTATTTCAAAGTTCTCACGCTCCCTTTTCGATACTTCCGATAGCCGCCATGACCAAGCCAGGGGAACACTGACTGTTCTACCGTCAGCAAGAATTGCCGTCATTTCCTCCTCGGTGACTCGAACATCCAATAGCCTTGGTTCTATTTGTTATGCATATCGCCATGATCTCAATCTTGCTCAGAAGACTTGTGCCGACCGGCACTTAATTTTCAAACACGCTCTCAGAGTGGAACAGTCGGGCGAGGCACAAAAGCCGTCCGCAAAGCCTCTCGTGTGCTGCAGTATTAAATTGCCTCATTACTGACAGAGAATCTTGACAATTCTTTCCGCCGCCCTACCATCCCAAAGGGGAATATCCTTTCCTTTGGGCCAGCGGCCCGCCATCACATCCTCCAAACCCGCCAGAATCTTTCGCGGGTCATTGCCCACCAACCGACTGGTTCCCATCTCAACGGTTACAGGACGTTCCGTATTGCTCCGCAGAGTGAGACAAGGCACCTTCAAAAACGTCGTCTCCTCCTGCATACCCCCTGAATCGGTCAGCACCACCGCCGCTTCGCTCATCAATTGAAGATTGTCCCGATAGGGCAACGGTGAAACACAATGAACCGACGGCGCCAAATCCAGGATATTTTGAAATCCAAACTGATCAATGACCTTTCGAGTCCTCGGATGCACCGGAAAGACCATGGGCAACCTCCTCGAAAAATCCGCCAAACATTCCAAAAGCGGTTTCAGCACAGCCGGGTCGTCCACATTGGCCGGCCGGTGAAGGGTGATCAAAGCATATCGCGTCTTGTTCAAGATAGTCGAAATAGGCGTTGTATTTCGCGGGTGGGAATTTGAAGCACAATGCCTTCTTTGAAATCAATAGAATCAACAGGGGTGTTCCCTCCCTGAATTCAATCAAAAGGATATCAGCTTCATTCGAGTATTTTATCTTCAAAGTTCCCACCTCCCTGGTAATACCGGTCTTTGTATGGAAAATAGACCGTAATCAAAGTTGGAGTTAGATACTCATATTGTTCATCCTTTTTAAGAAAGGTAAATAAGATGCCCTTTCTATGATTTACCTGATCAATAATAACAGGTTTCAATGGAAAACACCCCCGAAAAGAATCTCACTTCTTAGGTTGCTCTTCTTATCCACAAATCTCCTACCCGCCCTCCGTTATTCGTCCTCCGCCCTCTTTCACCTTTCACCTTTGAGCTTTAAGTACCTTAACCATTCCCCTCGCCTGCTTTGCCATGGGCCATGCCCTCCGCGCCAGACGCTACCCGCTTCGTGCCTTCAGGCTCCACTGAAACTTCGTAATCTTACGAGACAAATGATCGAGGTTGTCGAGCAATCTTTGAAGAGCATCTTCAGTAATGAGATCCCTTCTCCGTAGAAGAATCAGGATATTGGCATTCTCAAAGGTTGATCTCCTCGCGATATTAAGAAAATGGGAAAAATCCTTAGCTGAATTCGATCCGCTTCCCTCTGAAATGTTATTCGATATGCTCATCCCTGCCCCACGGAGCTGCTCTGAAAAGCGATAAAGCCGCTTTTTGTCGAGAGTGTCCGCGATGGCAAAAAGCTCGTCAGCAATCTCAATAGCCATTTGCCATATCTCCAAATCTTGAAACCGAAACTTAACCATTCCCCTCACCGGCCTCGCCCTGCGCTATCCTGCTTTGCCATGCGCTCTGCCCTCTGCGCTCTGCGGTTGATACTCCGGCACAATCTTTCTTAACTCTTCGCGAATCTTCTCCCCATCCCCCGCCTCCGCATAATTCACCAACCGCTTAATATGCTTCCGCATCTTCTTCAAAGTCAACCCATTCAAATACTGCCCCCCACATTCCGTGTTCCCTCCCCCGCCTGCCCTATAGAATCCTCTTTCTTCTATTCCATCGGGGTGAAACAACTCCGAAAGAGTTCCCGAAAGGGTTTCACCGGGGTGTCCTCCGCCATGCGCCATGCGCTCTGCTCTCTGCGCCTTAAGCACCATAATCTCCGAATGTTCCGTCTCCAGAATCCCCTCCCCTTCGGTAATCAACTCCTCAATCAACTTCTCCCCGGGCCGCAAACCGATTTCCTTGACCTCAATCTCCCTATCCGGCTCAAACCCCGACATTCGAATCAAATCCCTGGCCATATCTGCAATGCGGACAGGCGTCCCCATCTTCAGGATAAAAATCTCACCACCTTGTCCGATGGCCCCCGATTGCAGAATCAGTTGAGAAGCTTCCGGTATGGTCATAAAATACCGCATTACATCCTTATGGGTCAGCGTCACCGGCCCACCGTGTTCTATCTGCTTTCGAAACAACGGCACCACACTGCCCGCGCTATAAATGACATTTCCGAACCGCACACACATGTTTCGCGCCCCCAGTTCCAACGCATAAAGCTGGGCCAGCATTTCACAGACCCGTTTTGAAGCACCCATCACATTGGTGGGGCGGACTGCCTTATCGGTGGAAACCACCACACATCGGTTAACGCCATAGCGGTAACACAATTCCAGAAGAGATTGGGTTCCCACGATGTTGTTAAACACCGCTTCCCAGGGATGATGCTCCATCATTGGCACATGCTTAAAGGCCGCGGCATGAAAGACAACCTCGGGTCTTTCCTGTTCAAACAGGCGACTCATCACATGACCGTTCTGAATCGGACAGAGTACCGGGAACATATCAATATCCACAAATCTGGCCCTGAAATCCATTTCAATATCATAAAGCCCCGACTCGTTGACATCCACAACGATCAATTTTCGCGGCTTGAACCGAACAAGCTGTCTGCACAACTCCGAACCGATGGATCCGCAACCGCCGGTCACCATCACCCGCTTGCCATTCAGGTACTTGCCGATTTGCCCCAAATTCAATCGTACCTGGCGTCTGCCCAGCAAATCCTCGTACCGGATCTTTCGAATGGCACGCACCGACACCCTTCCTTCGATCAGCTCTCCAATGCCCGGTACGGTTTTGCAGGGAAGACCGGTTCCCTCACAGGCTGTCACAATACGTCTCATTTCCGAGGATGATGCCGCTGAAATGGCGATAATGATCTCATCAACATCCTCCACCCTGGAAATCTCATTTATTTCATCCAGAGAACCTAATACGGTCACCCCGTGAATGGACTGGCGATGCTTCGCTTCATCGTCATCTATGCATCCCACCACGTTGTACTCAATTTCAGGATTCTCACGAATTTCCCGCAAGAGCTTTTCTCCGGCCGAACCGGCTCCTACCACGAGTATTTTTTTGCCGTTCGGATCGGTTTTTCCCAGGAATGGAATCAAATACGTGGTATGTCCGGGAATCAGAAACAATCGAATCACCACTCTTGCACCGGAAATGAACAGAAAAGTCAGCAAAAAATCAATGATAAAAACGCTGCGCGGGAACCCTGCAAAACGGACCGTAATGACCAGAACGGACACGATCACGGCAGAACTGACTACACACGCTTTAATAAGGTTTTCAAGATCATAGATGCCGGTATAGCGCCACATGCCCTTGTAAGCCCCAAAAAAGAGAAGGCAGATCAGTTTTAAAGGCACAACCCAACAAACCGTGTCCGTGAACCCACTAAAATATCTTGGGGGAATGCTGCCGTCAAAACGAATCAAATAGGAAAAATAAAAGGATAGAACAATCAGAAGTGTATCGGCACAAATCATTACCCAGAAATTGCGCCTGGTTATGGTTTTAAGCATTTCCCTGACCTGATTGATGTGGCCTTCTAAAAATGATCCATGGTATCGACGATTTCGTTCAATACTTGCGCAAAATTCGGAAATGTTGATTCAGTCACCCCAGATGAAGAAATGTGCTTATGATGTGGAAAGGTTTTGATCTCACGATGGTGTGGTGCCATATCATATCTGAAAATCAGCGACGCATCCCGCTTCTGATAATGATAGGCGTATTTATAAACCTCAACGATCTCTTTGACATTTACGAATTCAATGAAATCGAGAAGGGACTCATCTTTGAAGAAAATTCTGCCTTCGATAATTCCAATATGCAAAGAACGTCTGTCTTTTGAAATATTGGACTCCACAATATGGACGCACTTGTCAATAAGAGACTCGATTTCGTTGAAATATTCGTTTATGAGCACAGTTCCATTCCCTGCAGTTCAGCATAATCTCTCTCTAGCCTCTCTAAGGTTTCACATTCTCCAGCCCACCTGATGAATTTCAAATCATCACCCAACTCTCCTTTCTGAAATCTTTCATAGAAATCTCTGCTGTTCATGCCAATTTTCTGTTCCATTTCCAGCAATTTTCGCCTTGTTTTTGCGATTCCAAATTCCATAATCTTTAGCTGATTCTCCACAGCCAGGCTGACTAAGTTTCTCAAGTTGCTTGCTGATTCCGGCTCTATGATAATTCGCGCCATGGAACATCACCTCCCTTCAGTTTGCTGCCCACCTTTCAAAACATACCACGCTCTTGGCTTTTTTCATAGCTTTCCTAAATGCATTTAACTGGCTGGTAGTTTTTCGGTACTCAAGAATTTTACCCTAATCTCCAGATTCTCTGCATTTTAATACACAATCAATCACCCGGTCCAGATCGGAATTCGTCATGGCCGTCCCCGACGGCAAACAAAGCCCCCTTTCAAACAAATCCTCTGCAACTTTTCCACCCACCACCCGACATGGATAGTTTTGATCTCTCGATTTCGGTTTTTGTATCTTGGATTCATCTCTTTCAGCTTTAAGCTTTGAGCTTTGAGCTGCAACCCGAAAAACGGGTTGCATATGCATCGGCTTCCACACCGGCCGGGACTCAATATTTTCCTTTTCCAAAGACAACCGGATCTCTTCCCGGTTTGCCCCGAATTCGTTGGGTGTCACCAACATCACCGTCAACCATCGGCTGGCCCTGGAACACTCCGGTTCCGGCATAAATGAAATTCCCGGCACATCCCCCAAGGCAGCCCGATAATATTCGAAGATCTCCCGCTTTCGTTTCACCCGCTCATCCAGCACTCGCAACTGTCCCCGGCCAATCGCCGCCAGGATATTGCTCATGCGGTAGTTATACCCTATCTCCTCATGCTCATAATGGGGAAAATCCTCGCGGGCCTGCTGCGCCAGTTTCCTGGCGTGTACAATCAATTCCTCATCTTCAGACGCCAGCATTCCCCCACCCGAAGTGGTGATTATCTTATTTCCATTAAAAGAAAATACCGCCGCCCGCGCCCCAACACCAGCATGCACCCACTTCTCAAATTTGCGTTCCTGCCCCCTGTCCTCTGTCCCCTGTAAACTGGAGCGATAGCGAGCGCCAAGCGCCTCCGCCGAATCACAGATTACCGGCACCCCATACCGGTCACATATCTCCACAATCCGACCCAAATCACAACACTGACCATATAAATCAGTTGGAATCACCGCCAACGGCAAGTTGCCTTCCTTAACGCACCTTTCCAGCTCCGCATCCAGTAACTCCGGATCCATATTCCAGCTCGCCCGGTCACAGTCAATGAATACCGGCAACGCCCCCTCAAACACCACAGGCGTCACACTTCCGATAAACGTCAGTGTCGAAACAAAAACCTCAGGACTTTCCGCCTCATCTCTTCCTGCACCCTGAACCCTGCACCCTGAATCCTTGATCAAATGCCTGAGCCCCAAATGCATTGCGGCGGTCCCGCTGAAGACCGCCGCACAATGCCTGATACCGACATATTCGGCAAATTCCCGTTCAAAAGCATCGACCATCGGCCCGAGCGGTGCAATGTAATTGCTTTCAAAGGCCTTCGTTACAAATTCAAGCTCCTCGCCGCCCATGTGGGGCGGAGAAAGAAATATGCGCTTTTTTTTCATAAGCTTCTGCTTTTGAATTTAAATGGAATCATCCTCTTGAATAGTCAGTTGAATACGATATTTTTTTCTATTCACTTCATAGTAGGCTGCCTCATTCAGACGATCAGTTGTTAGTGCGCGAAGTTTTTGCAGCAGTCTACCAGCATTCACATTTTCTTCAAGGTCTATCTTTTGGATTTCGGGGCGAAATAATTCATCTCGTCGATGCAAAGTGCCTTCATCAATCCTCTGGGGTAATCTCTGAAAGGATAATGTTTTTATTTGATCCCAGGCTTCTACGAAAACTTCGAACTCAAGAGACTTAAGACGACGATAAAGTGTATTAGCTGTGTCGCCTGGAGACACTGCGAGTTTTTTTTGATGCACAATATCGCCGGTATCAATACCTGAATCCATAAAATGCAAGGTTGCCCCGATAGGATTTCTGTCCAAAATTGCCCAGCTTGGAGTATGCCAACCGCGATTATAGGGTAAATACGCTGGATGAAGATTAAGAACTCCAATTCGAGGAACAGCCAAGACCTCTTTAGGCATAATGTAGGGGAAATGAATACCTAAAATCAAATCAAGGTTTAGATCCCTAAGCAACTGAATTCCAGATGGCGAGCGAAATTCTTTACCAATTAAAATTCCTTTCCCATTAAAAAAGTGACACCTTCGGACTAATTCCTCGCTGTGCGAGCCTTTGTTTGGTTCAGATATAATTATAGTCAATACCGTATATCTTGATACTGTTATTGACAACATTTTCTGAATATGTTAAAAATTCCTCTGAAAATGGGAAAAGTCACCTTTTTGGAGGAATACCTCAATGTCGTTTCAAGGGAAACAGCTTCCTGCTGAATTGGTTGAAACTGTTGTCCGGCTGAAAAATCACTATGATGAAGAAAGAAAAACTGGAAAATTTGTTTCAACAAAGGATGCCGCCAAACGGACAGCAGATGCTCTGGGAATAGGCATCGCCACAGTAAAGAGAATAATGGCCCAGTATAAAAAAGATGGCGATGAAGTTGTTGTCCGGATAAAGGAACGTCCTGGTAGACCGCCGTCAAGTATGTGCCCGATCGCCCAACCCATTGTGAGAAAATTTATTAGAACTGAGAACCTGGGTGGAAGGCGTGTCAGCATCGGCAGGGTGTGCAAGTTCCTGAGTTCAAAACACGGGATCGATGTTCCAAAAATGACCCTTTGGCGTGCACTTAACCGGTGGGGTTTCAGTCATGGCGAAGGCCGAAGAAGAAATAGCCTGAAGGAACAGGATCGAATTATATTTGCACGACGAGAATACCTCAGAGCCAAGCTTGCCAATCGAAATCCCGATGGAACATTGAAGCGGCCGGAAGTCTATTTGGATGAAACCTATATAAACAAGAATCACTCATGCCGGTTCACATGGTACCTTAACGAAGACGGTCCTCTCGTTAACAAGCCTTCAGGGGTTGGCCCTCGTTTCATATTGGTTCATGCGATCACGGAAGATGGCTGGGTAGGCGGGGCTCAACTTGTTTTTGAGGCGAAAAAACGAACCGGCGACTATCATGGCCAGATGAACTGGGACAATTTTTCTACATGGTTTGAGACCCAATTGTTACCGAATATTCCATCTGAGGCTATCGTTATCCTGGATAATGCCAGATATCATAACGTACTTGATACTGAGAGTATTCCAAATAAAAGCAGCAGGAAAGAGCAATTACGAGCCTGGCTGACCCGCAATGGTTACCCTTGGCGGGAAGATATGCTCAAGTCTGAATTGTCTGAATTGTGTACACGCTTGGCGCCAGCGCCAGAATTCAAATTGGACCAAATTGCTGAACAACATGGCATTTCCATACTGCGCACACCGCCTTACCATCCGGAATTGCAACCAATCGAAACGTGCTGGGCAGTATTAAAAAACCACATGGCCGATAATGCGATTTTACAATGGCTGGTCTTCGCAAAAGACTACCGGAAGCTTTTGCTAAGGTCACCACCAGCACATGTAAAGCCATCATTTCGAAGGTTTTTGAACAAGAGGAAAGATATTGGGCTGAAGATGAAAAACTCGATGAGATATATTCAGAAAATGCTGAGGAAGAATATCTCGGGAAAGATGCCTTTGAGAGCCAAGGAGATGAATTTTATTTGGAAGCTGTGTAAACTTGTCAAGCACTTTTTTCGGTATCAACTATTTCGGTACACCCTATAGTGTTAGTGGATGCAGGCCACTTTCAATAATGAAGTCCAAAATTTTCACGCTGATATCACGGTCCCCGGCAAACGCAATTCTAGGTACTTGTGCTGTTTTGCGCATCTCTATTTCCCTGAAAATATTCAACTGTTGCGTGACCTGCCTGACTAATCCCTTCTCTTTTGAATACACTCCAAACACTCATGTAAATAATCTTCAGATCCAATTTAAAAGACCAGTTGTCCACATACCAAACATCCATGGCAAACTTCTCTTCCCAGCTCAAGGCATTTCTGCCGTTCACCTGGGCCCAGCCCGTCAAGCCCGGTTTTACTTCATGACGCCTCGCCTGTTCGAGGGTATACCGATCCAGATACTGCATCAACAAGGGCCTTGGCCCCACAATACTCATATCTCCTCGAATAACATTTAGCAATTCGGGCAATTCATCCAGGCTTGTGCTGCGTAGCCGTTGGCCTAGCGGAGGGATACGATCACCATCCGGCAATAGACGGCCCTGATCGTCACAACAGTGAGTCATCGTGCGAAATTTATAAATAGTGAAAGGCGCGCCGGACAAACCTGGCCGTTGCTGAGTGAAAAGAACTGGCTGCCCCATGTTTTTTCGAACAACAAAAAAAAGGACAAACAGAATCGGACTAAAAAAAAGGACGGTGCCTGTTGCGGCAATCAGATCAAATACGCGTTTGAAAATCCACGCGCATCTTTTTCTTTTGGGATAAGGGGTTCGCATGGAACAGCAAAGGAATTGAAAGACCAAGGGCACAAAAGCTATCTTAGGGACCTTCCCGACATCGCTCTGTGCCCATTGGCTGCCTTTATCAAAACTTTTTCCAATTGGTTAGCCAGTCGGTCACGGCTAAAACGGTTTCGTGCAAGGTCTAGTGCAGCCTTCCCAGCTTTTTTAACCCACCGATAATCCGTTATTGCTTTTACCAAAATTTTAGCCCCCCTAGGCATATCATTAGGGGGTAAGACTACCCCCGCACCGGTCTCTCTTAGCAGGTCAGCCTGCCACCCTTCATAATTAATCGCTACGGGCCGACCTGCAGCAAGAGAATCAAAGAACTTATTAGCAGAATTGGCCCACATTTGTGGCAAATCAATAAATGTCGACATAGTGATAGTGGCTGCGGAAAAAATGTCAGGTATTTGAGACTTTGGTAATGACGGCAACATGAAAAAGTTTTTGTCTAATACACCCAGTTCGAAGGCCATCCTTTTAATGGTCTTTTCCTCATAACCTTCACCAATAGCAAGAAACCTTATATCAGTATCCAGGGATAGCACCTCGGACGCCAATTTAGGCAAATATCCCACCCCATTAATCCTTCCAAAAGTACCAGCATAAACGACAAGTGGACGGGTACTCAACCACTCAAATTTTTTTCGAAAAGCGACGCCTTTTTCATGAGCAACCTGAAAGAGATCAATGTCACAACTATTTGGAATCACATGAATATTTTTTTCTGGGTAACAGGTACGCAGAACCCCCTCCTTTATTCCAGGTGACAGCGCGATGATTTGTTTTGAATGCCTATAGGCGAACCGCTCCAGCCGTCTAGCCAGTACTATTAGGGGACCCTTCAACGCCCCTATGGCTATCGGCAACTCAGGCCAAAGATCCCTAATTTCGAAAACCATCGGCACCTTTTGCCGCTTTTTGGCATAGACAGCAGGTAAAGCAACAGTCAGTGGCGTACTTGTGGCAAAAACCAAATCTCCCCTAATCCGACTTGCATAGAGCCCAGCCCTCAGCGCGTAAGCAAAAAACGCCCAAATACGTCTATGGTAGGGCATCGCATTTCCATACGGTATTGGCAACCAATGCACCTGAATTCCAGCCTCGACGGTGCGATACAACCCACCGCCTCCTTCCGAGCGCCGATCACTGGTTATCATGTGCACTTCATGCCCTGCATTTACCAGACGCCTCGCCATTTCATAGGACCGGGTCCCGCCTGGCATTGCAGGGGTGTTAAAATATTGATGAAGATAAATTATGCGCATGAAAGGCCATGCACTTCTGAGCTAATTGAAGAGCGCGAAACGCTCTGCTGGTGATTATTTAGCAGCCATTCGCCGAGTCGAGTCGGGTAGAAGGGGGAAATTTCTCTCCCCCAACCCCCACAGATCCGGACGTGCGCGATTAACGCATCCGGCTCTTCATGACAGGGTCTCGCTACGTGATCAAGAGCGTGCAAGTTTCGGTGCTGGAAACGGATACATTTTACGAAGACGGGTAAAACGTTCCCAAGTCATTCGTGACCGCTGAGAACGACGGTTCAACCATTTCCGCCAAATGCTACGGACTTCATGGTAAAACCGACTGACCGCCGAGGAATTACCGCGAATGTAGTAGTACTGGGCATGTCCTCGTAACTTAAGAGACAATAAACGGTGCTGCTCGGATACCGGCCAATGCCGATGCGTCCGGCACCACTGCCCAATACGTTTCAGCGCCCGCGAAAATCGATCTTTGGCCGTCTTCTGCTTCACCACCCAGTTCCCTTTACGGGATCTGGCCCAGTAATGGGTAAATCCCAAAAAATCAAAAGAGCCAGACCCCCTGTTACCGGGACCTGGCCGGGTAAACCTGATCAGCCCCGTCTTTTCAGGGTGAAGGGTCAAACCAAATCGGCCAAACCTCTTGGGTAGGACTTCCATCACTCTGTCCGCATCCACCTTGCTGCAGAATACCATCACAGCATCATCAGCGTACCTTTCAGATACGCTTCCTCATGGAGACGCGGCCTTACCTCCTGAACGAACCATTTATCCAACACCTCATGAAGATAGATGTTCATCAAAATTGGCGAAACGACCCCTCCTTGAGGGGTTCCGGTCTCAGGATGGCTTATGGTTCCCGCTTCCAGTACACCCGCCTTCAGCCATTTATCAATGGCCTTTCGTATCACGCCGTCACGTACCCGTTTGTCCAGAAAGGTTCTGAGATGACCATGATCCAAGACGTCGAAACATTTCTTGATATCCAGCTCAAGCACATGTCCGCCACCCAAACTCATGGCGTCTTTCCTCAACTCCTCAAGGGCATCATGTGCCGATCGACCGGGGCGAAAACCATATGAGCAGTCAAGAAAATCCTGCTCATACACTGCGTTCAGAACCATGGACACCGCCCGCTGAAGAACTTTGTCCTCAAATGTCGGTATCCCAATCGGCCTCGTTCGCTTTCCATCCCCTTTTGGCACATACGTTCTTCTGACCGGCGGTGCCTTGTAATCACCGGATTTGAAACGGTTCAAAAGGTCTCGAAGATTTTCTTCAAGATTTTCACTATACGCCTTTGCCGTTTGTCCATCCACCCCTACAGCCCCGTCTTTCCGCGTCAGCCGATATGCCTCCCTGAGTAAGTCAATGTCAATGTGGTGTGCCAGTGTGGTCCATACCATCTCCGGCACTTCCCTGGACAACTTCGCTATCCTTTGAAGTCTCGTTGAGACGCTTTCAGGTCTCGATGTCCCTTGCATCTTTCCCTCCAAAGGTTCCTCTACCATGGTGCCCCCTTCCCTCTACAGGGTCCCTCGGGCCGGTTCCCCTGCTTCATCGGTAATACTGGACACTCCGACTCCCTGACATCCATCTCCTTAGGCTTCGTTGCCTTCACCTTCAGATACCGCATCGGTGCATGATTGTTTTGCTCCCAAACTGGGTCATACACTTCCCACTTCGGGCCGGGGCTTGATATCCGGGATTCCCTTCCCGATCATATCCAGCGGAGATGACAGGGCCTCCCAGGTTCCTGGAGGACCCCCTACCCGCATGCCCTGCTCTTTGACCCCGGCGGAACCCTGCCACCCCTTGCTGACAAGTGAACAGGATGTTGCCTTCCGCTGGTTGAACGGCGTCGGCTTCCGCTACAAAAACTTTCGAGGCTCTATCACACGGCCTACAGGTTCCCTGTGTACGCTTCGCAGCCCGGGTTACCCCGGCACCACGCAACACTCGGTTCCGGCTGCCAGCACGCTTGGCCGGGTAGGATTGGATACCTACAGGGTCCCAACAAAGAGTTTCAACATATGATGCTATGTCTCCCCTCCTTCCAGGCTTGGCCTGGCGCACTCAACCCATTTCGAGGCAGGTTTTTTATCCATAATCCAAGGCCGAACGCTCTTTTTGATAAAATTTTTGCCTACCCCATCATCTAAATTCACACGTAAACTTATTGGTTACGTTTCTGTCCATTTTCACTTGCCGCACCCAAAACTGCCTCGCTCTTAATACCAATCAGGTTAGCCTTTTCATATTGCAGCGTATAATGCTATTTTAATATTTGATGTGAAGCCATAAAGCGTCATATTTAGAACTTATCCGTAAATAACGCTGACCTTTCGGAAGGCAATGATAGCAGCAGCCATGTGTAGTGAGACCTTTGAATTTCATGAAAATTGAAAAAGCTGGTCCCTTGGCGTAACAGCCTGACAAAAATTGTCGATCAATTTCTGTCTCCAATACCAAAAACCATTTCTTTTTTTCGCTTCAATCTGCATATATTAAACGGGATTTCGTCCCACTGTGGCATCAGCATGTCCTTTTTGACCATTCGGACATACCGATCCGTCCTTTTATGCCATTACCAGCTTTGATCCTCTGCGTATGTTAAAAGCCATCTGTCGGCACATGGTGTCCCAGAGATTCTTTAGGATGGTAGTAAAACGTGCACGGAAAGCACCATCCTGAAGATGGCTCATCCCAAAGTACTGCTCGACGATGTATCTCTTTTTTGATATTTTTTTATTTCTTTTTAGCTCAAAGTCGGTTAATTTGGCGTTATTAACGTCCCTTCTCATGATGCCGTCTTTAATGCCGTTCAAATGGAGAAAGCCGCTGTTAGGCGCTCCATAGTACCCTTTGTCTGCATACACTTTTTCAATAGGGTCTTTGGTGTGGCAGCTGGCGATCGTCAAATATGGAAGATATACTGAATCGCTTTCTGAGGCGGGCGTTAGCGTCGTTGCCAGAATAAACCCGTTGTCCACATCAACCGATGCGTGTTCCTTTAGACCGTAATGGTACTTGTCGTTTTTTTTGACCCAGTTGGATTCCGAATCCCGGCAAAATTTCAGGGAGTTACCATTCTTGTCCAGCTTGCCTTCAGGAGTGTTACGTTCCTTTCTGAGATCTTCCAATTCAGCGTTGCTAAGGGGTTTGCTGCCTGATTTTACCAATCTCGCATCCACTGCGATGCCTTCGTTTATGACCAGTCCTCTTTTCGCAAACTCGTTCAAAACCAAGCTGTTCAGTTCAATCATCGCTTCTTTGGAGATTCTTTTTCGAAACCTGGAAAACGTTGAATGATCTGGCGAAGGCTGATCAAGACTGAGTCCTAAGAATTTCCTGAATGATATCCGGTCATTAATTTGAGTCTCAAGTTCCGGATCGGATGGAATGTGAAACCATTTTTGCAGCAGCATACACTTCATCAACAGCAAAGGAGAGAAAGCGTCCGCGCCTTCTTTGCTTTTTCCGACTTCATAGTGCGCCAACAGCACCGCTTCGATATTCTCCCAATTCACCACAGAATTGATCTCTTCCATCATTTTGACACTGCGATTCTGTTCCAGAGATTTCGAAACAGCCAAATCAGCAAAACTCAGGTTTTCTCCTATCTGTTTGTATCCCATGCTAAATATCCCAACAATTTTCTGTTTTGTTGAGGACTTTTATACCATAAAATATACTTTCTCTTCAATAGTTTTGAGTGCTTTTACATATTTAAATAAGCTATTCTCGCCACATTGTCTTAATTCATTAAGGGCAGCTCTCAGAAAGCATCGAAATGACAAATTTCGGAGGGTTATGCAAAGGTCTCATAGCGTTGCCACCAAGGCCTTCGGCCACCGGAAATTTTCCTCGGTTCGTCGCTCTCTTTAATTGGCTCAAAACGATCTGAAGTTATCATGAAGACCTCGTGTCCGGCCGCCACGAGTTTTTGGACCATTTCTTAGGAGCGAGTACCGCCAGGGTCGGTGGGAAGGTTGAAGTATTGATGGAGATAAAGGATGCGCATTGGTTACTTTTCTGCTGCAATTTCGGCAGCATGTTTTTTTACAATCGCCATCAATCGGTTGCCCAGGACTTGCCAGTCCAAGGTGGCCAGCGCAGTCCGGCGGGAATTGGCACCGATTTTGTCTCGCAGGTATCTGTCCCGGGCCAGTCTCAGGATGTTTGCGGCAAACTCCGCATTGTTCCTGACAATCAGTACCGATTCGCCATCTACCAGCTCGAACCCCCGCACACCTGCCGGCGTGGAAACTATTGGTATGCCCATGGCCATGGCCTCGGATATTTTAAGCTTGGACCCGTGCGTTTCCTCAAATGGAGAGATATAGATATCGCTCTCATTGAAACTGGGACGAATATCATCCACTTTCCCGGTAAAAGGCATGCCTTCAACAGCCTTGAATTCATTCTGGGCGGCCGGACTGAAATTACCGGCTACCAGTAATTCGCAGTCTGGTATTTCGCTTCGAACCAGCGGAAAGATATTTCGCATGAAATGGCGCAGGGCGGTCATGTTTCGGGGAGCCGATGTACCGGTGAAAAGAAGCCTCAGCGGTCGGGGATCTGCTGGTCGGCACCGGTCGGGCTTGAAAAAGGAGCAGTCGACTCCGTTTTCGATAACATTGACCTCGGTCTCAGGGGTAATATCGAGGGTCAGTTCCCGATCTTCGTCACAGACCGAAACAATGCGGCCTACCCGCGAATAGACTTCGGGAAAGTGCCGTTGCGCCAGTCTCCAGTTTATCAACGCCGCTACTTTGGCGGGGAACCTGTTTGCCTGCGAAGCGTAAACGCGCCAGAAATGTACATCAGCATTGTGCTGATCAAGTATCCAGTTAGCATTTTTTCCCTGTGCCAGTGTCCCCCAGTGACCATAACTAGCATAAACATTACCTGGAAACGAACGAATCATTTCCAGGGCTTCCGGCGCCCGGGAAAAGGCCTGATGAAGCAGAGCGCAGTGATAAGGCAGCCTTCGGTTGAAAATGTACTTAAAAACCAGACCGAGTTTGTCGCTAACACTCTTGCCCGTAACAGGGACAACCGTTATCGAGCAGGCATATTCCTTCAACTTTCTTTCTTGTGCATCGGACAGCGGTTCCAACGATAACACCAGCAGGTGGATCGAAAACGCCCGGCTCAACTGCCTTAACAGCCCAAGCGTCCTCAAGGTTCCACCTCCGTGGGCCGGCCACGGAGAACCCCATGAGAGAAAGAGCAGGGACTTACTCATATCTTTGTCCTCCGAAAATTTGCTGGAGAATTTCATACCTGGAAATCGCGTCTTTAGAAAAAATGCCCAATTGTTTCCCGGCACGAGCCAGCCATTTTCGGTTTCTGAAATGAAAACGGATCCAAGAAAGATACCTTTGCCATTCGTCCTCACCATATTCGTTTACAATGAATTGATTGAGCGCCTGAAACTTCAGGTATGCCACCTTGTACATGCCCTCCTTGGAAGAGCTGCCACCACGCAAGTGAACAACCTGGCTGGCAGGTATATACATAACTTTCCAGCCGGCTCTCCTGGCCCGCAAACAGAATTCGACGTCCTCACAAAAAAATAAAAAAGATTCATCCAAAGAACCTATTTCCCTAACGAGCTCACGTTGTATCAACATACAAGCACCATCCACGTATTCTACTTCCCTGGGTTTCAAAAAGTGCTTGGAGTATGGCCAGGTTATCCGGCGCCAGATGTGTTGCAATGAAGTCCATCCGATGGCATCCAAAAAGGCAGTATGGGCATTGATACAAAGACCGAAACTTCTCTGCCACGTTGCGTCTTCATACAATAGCTGCGGACCGCAGATTCCAACATCGGGATTCCGCTCCATGAATTGCAACATTGTTTTGGCTGCCTTAGTCTCCAAAAAGGCATCCGAATTCAACAAAAGAATGGACTCGCCGGAAGAATTTTTAATTCCCTGGTTATTGGCGGCGGCAAATCCTAGGTTTTCGCTGTTGCGAATCAATCTTACTTTGGGAAACGATGCGGCTACCATTTCGGGGCTGCCATCATGCGAATTATTATCTACTAGTATAATTTCAGCGGTTATCTCCTTTTGCACCTGTTCAAGCTTTGTCAGGCATTTTTTCAGCACCTTCCTGGAATTGTAGCTAACTATTATTATAGTTATAATGGGTTTAGTTGACATAGCTATTTCGTTGTAGTCAGGCAAGGTCTAAATTGCAATTTGCCTGACTTTGGGACAGGAAAAGCAAAGGCAATAGCCACCAGCAACCAGAACAGAGAATCATAGACATGTTTCCCCATCAATGGTTCGCCCATAGAGTGGACAAGACCGACCGAAATACTTAAGAGAATACCAAGAAATAATTGACTGGATGGAGATTTTACACGGCGTAATTTCAAATATTTCCTATATATTTTAAAAAATATAGTTATCAAAGCAAGCGTGAAGGCTGTGCCACCGACAATACCCATCTCAATATAAGCAGTTAGGATACAATTATGTATGCTCGTCGAATTGAACACGGTCGGATACATGCCGATACCAAATCCGAACGGCAGAGCCTTCATCAAAAAAGCTTCCGAGCCTTCTTGCCATAGCATAAACCTCGTTTGAAATGAGTGCTGAATACGTAACCAGAATACTGCAAGACTGTCATAATCAACAGCAATATATATAGACAGGAATAATGCTAGCAAAGTGAAAAAAATTTTCAGAGATAAAGTGAGTACCAAAACACCAAAAGCTCCACTAATTAAAGCGATTATGGCTCCTCGGCTGGCTGTGATGATCACCCCAAACACAGCCAATGTTAGGCTCAGCCAAGCCAAAGATTTATGCCGCTTTGCGAAAGCCATAGAAGCGATCACTGGCAGTAGCAACGTCAGCAGTCCAGCAAGATAGTTGTTACCCCCAAGCAGGAATCTAATTTCATTCTTGACAAAATAGTTTTTGGCCGGATCAAGTAGAGTAATAATATCACCACCTTGGTGCAGAAACCTGTAACCTGCAAAAATTACCATCAACGCTATGCCAATTCCGACAAGCTGAATCCATGATAGCACCTTATCAATATTACGCTTATCATCTTTCAGGAATGAATAAAAGACTATTAGGTACAGTAAATTTTTTGTTATTTCTACCATCGCAAAAAGCGAACGAATTTTATCTGTAGAAACTAGCAGGAAAGATAAAAATCCGAATCCGATATAAATTCCATAAAACAATATTGGCAACAATATATCTTTCTTAATTGACAAACTGAAAAAATCTGCACGCTTCTTCCTAGAGTTTATAAAATCCAACAGGCACCTTACTCCGATAATCAAGAAAATAAAATCACTAAAAAAAATATGGACATGTTTAGTGCCAAAAGAGGCCAGATAAGAGCCTGAAAGCACTGAAACGAGATAAATGATAATCAAAGATATTCTGCTAAACTTTGTCAGTGCAATAATTGCAAAAGGAAAATATACAGCTATTATGAGGAGAAGTATCAAGAATAAATCCATAGTATACAGCTAACCACCAAAAGAGAATCTTTTTTGCAGGTCCACAAATCTCAGCGCAAATTTAAGCAAATTCGCATCAATGAATTTTCTTTTTGTGATTTTCTTCAGTATTACCATCGCCTTTTTTAATAAACCCAACGATTGCTGATGGGGTAGATAAACAAACTCCCGGTTATTCCTAGCATTTTCCTCCATTGGACAGACATTGACCCCCTGACGCCAAGCAATATAAGGAAAGGCCAGCTGGTCTCTGTAGTTACCCCACTTCTCCAGCTCTTTCCACACCGACTCCATGATTCTCGCCACGGTTTCCCTGTTGTGGCGTCTCAGTATTATGTTTTGTTCCATAAGGCCTGCGAAAGGGGGGAAACCGGCACTTCTGTAGGAAACAATCTGCCGGAATATTCTGTTTAAAGCTACCTTGTTGCCAGCTATGCAGGCCACGGCTTCGTCATAAAGACAGTCCCTCAGTGGATGCTTCGGCATGGCGATGTCATATTTGTCCAGGTACCTTGCGGCCAGCTTAACCGGATCGGTATAGAGAATGATATTGCTGTCAAGGCAGAGGCTGACATTGTAGTTTTTGAAGTAGCGGTGCGACAGCCATTTGAAATGCCGGTTGGCAATGACCGGCGATGCAAAGCCGGTTTCAACCTTTATTTGTTTCCAGATTTGAGTCTGGAGATCATTCTTGTCTGTAAAACAGATGAAATCACACCCATCGTAAGCCTGCCGTGGATCAATGAGGCGGTCATAGTTTCCAAAAAGGGCCGTGTAAACGACCATTTTTTTTCTGTCGGGATTCAGGATCTCTTCCATAAAAGCAAACTCACAATGATCCAGATACGTTCGGTGTGATCGCGATACCCGCTGGAATGCTCCCCCCAGAGTTGCTTGACCCCATTCGCGTCGATGCCCATTTCTTCAAGGGCCGGGCGGTCAGTGAGGATTTCCTCGGCCCATGGCCGCAACTCTTGCTTCAGCCAGCGTGACAGGGGAATGGAAAATCCCATCTTTGGCCGGTTCACCAGGGGGCTGGGAACATATTTGTATAGGACTTCCCGCAGGATTCGCTTGCCCGTGTTTCCCTTCAGCTTGTAATCCGGCGGCAGGGTCAGGGAGAATTCAACCACGCGATGGTCCAGGAACGGGGCCCTGGTCTCGAGGCTTACGGCCATGGCGGCCCGGTCCACTTTTACCAGTATGTCGTCCGGCAGATAATAGGCGGCATCCCAGAGGCATGCCGTGGCGTCAACGTCCGGGAAAACGGGGATTTCCCGATCTGACGGTGCCCAGACGCTATCTTCGATGGGAAGGGGTACCTGACGGAACTTGTCCATCCAGTATCTGCACAGGGCCTGTCCGTCGGGCTGTTTCCAGGCCGCCACCACAGCCCGGGCGTTTCTCAGCCGCCTTTTGGAGCCGCCCGACTTCATGAAAGGGGCCGACATCCTGAAAATCGTCTCCCAGGGGAGCCTTTTGAGCAAATGCAGACTCCTGAGCCTTTTGAACAAAAAATACTGGCTGTAACCACAAAAGAATTCATCTCCTCCGTCACCGGAGAGGGCCACGGTCACCTGTTTCCGGGCCAGCCGGCAGACAAGGTGTGTGGGAATCTGGGAGCTGTCGGCAAATGGCTCATCCCATATCTCGGGAATCCTGGGAATGATTTTCAGGGCCTCTTCGGGCCTGATCATGTGTTCTACATGGTCGGTGCCCAGGTGTTTTGCCACCTCGCGGGCATAATAGGCCTCGTTCAGTCTTTCTTCAGGCATGCCGATTGAAAAGGTGGTAACCTGCGCAGATGTGGCCCTCAGCATCAGAACTACCAACAAGGAAGAGTCAATACCGCCTGAAAGAAAGGCTCCAACCGGGACATCCGCCAAGGACTGCATCTTCACAGCCCGGAGCATGAGCCTTTCCAGTTCTTCACTTGCCTCCTGGAAATCGCCCGGAAAAGGATTATTCCATCCCGCCAGGGCCTCCGATTCCAGTGACCAGTAAGCCCTGGGGGCCGGCAGTCGCCGGGCGGCAATATCGTTCCTGTTGATCTCAAGCAGACAGCCGGGCCGCAACTTGAAGATCCCATTGTAGATGGAGTGAGGAGCAGGAACATAGCCAAAATGGAAAAAAAGGTTCACCGCCTCCCTATCAACTTCACCGGCAAAGGCAGGATATTTTCTTAATGCCTTAAGTTCCGAGGCAAAGAGAAATACACCGTTCTGCCAGCCGTAGTAGAGAGGTTTTTCCCCGACCCTGTCCCGGACCAGCACCAGGGTGTTTTCTTGATTGTCCCAAAGTGCAAAGGCGAACATGCCCACCGCGGATTGGAGAGCCTTTTCAACTCCCCAAGCGTCTATAGCCGCGAGCATGGCCTCAGTGTCCGAGTGTCCCTTCCACCCCTTTACCGGGGCTTCTCCCTGTTCCTCGAGCTTCTGTTTCAGCTCAAGATGGTTGTATATTTCGCCATTGAAGACAATCACAAAACGGCCGGACGCGGACGACATGGGCTGGCGCCCCGCGGGAGAAAGGTCAAGGATGGAAAGACGCCGGTGGCCCAGGGCGATCCCGCATCGTTCATCTGACCAGTATCCCAGGTCATCCGGACCACGATGCGCAAGGGCCTTGGTCATCTTTTGGATGAACAAATTGCAGCTTTGGCGTTTTCCTCCATGAGGGGTAATGGATCCGGCTATTCCGCACATAAGAATATTCTTGTCGTCACAATATCAGTGGTGTCCAGTAGTTGTATCGTTGCTGGTTGGACACTCTGCACCTGCTGGTGCCTTGCCCCTTCGCCAGCGATAATAGCCGCATACCCCCAAAACTATACGAGCGAAATAAAACGGGTGAGCCAGCAACCATGCCAGAACCCAAGGGTGATTCCTAAACAGATAAATGAGAAAATCAATCTGCTTTCTGTTACCCAAACGGGACAGGCCAGCGCCGAACATGCTGGCAAAAAAGGCCATGCATCTGCATGAGAGGATTTTGGCCTTGAGAGAATTCATTCCCAGCTCTACGGCATCACTGTAAATTGACGGCCATATTTCAAGATTCTCAACATCGCTCTTCATGCCAATCTGGCTTGTTTCATTACCCCCATGTATGCGCCACACCCCAACAACCCTGTTCAGAAATTTTACCCTACCTCGCAGGCTGAGACGAAAGAGCGACTCCCAGTCAGAGCTTATTACACCATAACGGTAAAAATCCAGCTCCAAGGCAATTCTTCTTTTGTATAAACAAGCCATATGCATAAAAAAGAATTTTCGCTCAGGCATATTCGCCAGTATTTCCATGCCAGACATCTCTTCCTCATCGGGTATGCGTGAAACATGCCGCCTGTTCGAACTCGTCCAGCGGGCTCGGGCCTGCACCATTACGACTGAGGGATCATTTCCAATCATCTTGACTGCTTCAGCAATAAACTCGGGATCAGTGTAGTAATCGTCTCCATCCAGGTTGACCACAAAGTCACCGCTTGCATGATTGTAAAAAATGTTCCTGTAATTGGCTGTGCGCCCGAGGTTTTGGGGGTTGCGAACAAGTTTGAGCCGACAGTCCTTAATCCGGGAGACTATGGAAAATGTGGCATCCGTGGAAGCATCATCACCAACCACAACCTCGAGATTAGGGTAGGTCTGCATAAGTGCGGAATTTACCGCCTCGGCAATGAAAGCCTCCTGATTGTAGGTGGGAATCATTATTGTGACTTTTTGCAATAATGGCCCGGTCATTGTGTCTTCCTTGCCCAGACTGTCATTCGGCCGGTCTGCCCAAACTGGCTTAACAGCCAAGCAAAAGGATACAACCCAAGGTGGGAATAACGGCCTGCTTTCTCGGGAAAATCGGAAAGCTTACGCCCCAGATTGTTGAATCCCCAGTCTTGCAAAACATAACCGAAGCTGGCCACCAGATTGCTCAAACTTCGCTGATGAAAGATCCTCTCCACTCTCCAGCCTCCTTGTGCCAAGACTTTTGTAATAGTTTCTGGTGTAAAATGATAGAGATGTGCCGGCAAGTGTAACGCATACCAGTTATGTTTGAACATGGAAAATTCAATAGACCCTGCATTGGGAACGGAGAGCACAAGCCAAGTATCGGACCAGGCCCATGCCCTGAGTTTCCTAAGAGACCTTATGGGGTTCTGAAGATGCTCCAAGACCATCCACCCAACAATGAGATCAAAAGGTTCATGGTAATCAGGAGCAGTTTCCAGGGGGCCAATATGAACATTGTAGCCCGCCTGTCGGGCTGCTGAAGCGGCTTTCTCAGAATATTCAATGCCGTACACATCCCAGCCTTTTTGAGCCATCTGATGCAGAAATGAACCTGAAGCACACCCCGGTTCCAACATTCTCCCCGGGGCCATAGTGGGCAAGCAAGTCGTGTTGAACTGGACAATTTTTCTGTAGATTGGTTTGATAATTTTTTTCAGCGTGTCTAGCACTCCCCCAGATTTATGACGTTTGTTTTGATCTGTTATTATGGTACTGATATATGGTCCATAGTCGTCCGGATAATAGAAACCCATTGTTTCCATTGTTGGTCGGGGATTGGTCCGCATAAGCCCACAGTCGAGACATTGGACAATAGTGAATTCACCGGGAAGTCCGTAAAGCAAATCGTGACCCCGGAGAATAATCTTGTCGTTTCTGTCATTGCAAAGAGGACAGGGGACATCTTCAAGCTGTACTGAATTGGGAATCGTCATGAGGGTTGCTCTTTCTCCAGAAAATAGATTTGGAACAAAAGGTTAACCAGGTAATAGACACTGGTAGAGATCGCTAGGCCCTTGATACCCCAGAAAAAAAAAGAAACCGCTTTAGACGGTACATACAGTGAGTATGAACATATGCCCAGCTTGGTTGGGGTAACGGTGTTTCCACACGCATAGAAGGTAGATGATGTAACCTGGCCGACCATCCCTCCTACCAGAGCACCTCCCAGCCAGATCATTATCCACCAAAGATCGCGTACATTTTCCCTGGTTATATTGCCATGACCAATCAAAAAGGCTAGAAGCTGGTCGCCAACCAGGCCCAGTATAACCAATCCAGCCAAACCAAGAATAATCATCAACCAAAGATTCTTAAGGTACATAGCCCTGAACTGCCTCTTACTTCCGGATTTATGATACTTACTGAGTTTTGGAACCAAGGGGGCAACTATGGCTTTGTTACATATCTGATTGACGGCGCCAAACAGTCTTTGCGCCAGAAAAAAAAGAGAAAGACTGCCACTGGTGGCCCATGACAGCAGAAAGCGATCCACAAGCGGCTCGGTCTTGAAATAAACCGATCCAAGAAGCAGCGGCCTTATACGGTGCCAGGCTTCACGTACGGCTGAATTTTTAAGATCAGGGAAAACCGGCTTCCCCATGCCGGGAGCCAGAAATAATGCTTGCAATCCCATGCGGATAGTGGCGATCCAAGCCGCAGCTATCACTCCAAAATGAGGTAACGCCCATACAAGGAGCAAAAGGCCGGAGATACTGGCAAGGACAGGGGTCAACTCAGCCCACAAAAAATGTTGCCGAGCGTGATAGACAGCCCATTGGACACTGCTCACTGCAGAAAAAACCATGCCCACCAACTGGACACGCGTCAATATGACCGTCAGGCATTTTCCAGCTGGTTCAAAGCCCGGGACGGTCAGGGGAACCCACCACGGAGCTGTCAAATAAAGGATCACTGCCAACAAGCTAAAAAGTCCAGAAATCAGCGCTAGAACCCCCCAGGCATCACGGCGTAACCGATTTTCATCCTCTCCAGCCAGCAAGGGTACCAACACATGCATCAGTGACCCGGTTACGATGGCCAGAACCACCTGAGGCACCGTCATGCCTGCAAAAAGGGCGTCGGTTTCCATTCCTGGTCCAAGTTGTGTAAAAACATACCATTGATACAAAAAACCTGTACCTATGTTCAGCGAGGCCAGGATGCTCAGTTGTATAGCCAGTTTCATTTGGTTGCTAAGTACATATGGGAGCCAATTGAAGAGTGCCAGACCCGTTATGGGCTGGGATTCTGGAGCTCTTTCTTAAGTCGATCAACCCAGTCAGACCACATTTTTTCATGGTAAGCCCCCTGCCGATATCATTTCTTTCCCCACTTTATCCAGAACCAATCAGTTTGACCTATCACTTGCGCATCGCCACCTTATCAGGAAAAGGAAAAGCATTTTCGTCTATATGCCGGTATCAACAAAAATCATATTCCATGCGACGGAACGTTCACCCACTTTAAAGATCGGCTGGGTGAGAAGCTCTATAACGAGATATTCCATGTTCTCGTGGAAATCGTTGAACTCCTGGGGATGATCTTATACAAAATCCTTACCACCGACGGAACGCTTTTTCACACCAATGCCAGGTACAAGGGGTTACATATTTCTGTAAAGACTGTAATTTCATCGAAATTAAAGGCGTCATTGAAAATGTTCATCGGAGAATTTTAAGCCGCCTCAGAAATCCTGAAAACATTGTTCCGGGAAAAGAGATCCGCATTAAAGTCCCTTCCCATCTTTAAATTTTCCAAAAGGCATCAATCGTCCCAAAGTTGAGGTACTGTGTCCTTTTTTGAAAGAGGCAGATACAGAACAACCCAGTATTTTCAACGGCATTTTTGAGCTTGAAAATGAATTGAAGAAGGCACGCCTGCACCTCATGGTCAAAAGGGGCAGCATTACCGGGGCTACAATGGAGACAGCATTTCAAACGATTCTTTCTTTTTTAGATGTCCCAAATTAAGTAGTAGGATTTTGATAAGAGGAGAGAATGGTATCAGTCAATAACAATACCAACATTAAACAATTGACCCCCGGGAGTCCCGGAGGGTCAATTGTCTGGTTTTAACTCAGGGCTGATAAAAAATCACCGGTGGTGTGTTCCAGAGACTATATCCGTATATGTGCCCCAATTGAAAGTCGTTATCCCAGCAGCCGAATCCACCTGCCGGCAAAACCAATACCCGTTCGACGGGCGAAACACGCACAGGTCGAAATTGCCGTCGCCGTTATAGTCCATGGGCATCGGAATATCTCCCTCGGTGCCCCATGATACAACTCGGATGTAGCTGCCGCTGATGTTTCTTATAAACCATTCGCCTGTCCAAGGCCGGAATATACCCAATTCAGCAACGGTATCGCCATTATAATCGCCCGGCACAGGGACATCTCCGTAGGTGCCCCATGGAACCGTCGAGAGGACGTTATTGGAATACAGTTCGAACACATACCATCGTCCATCACTGGGTCGCCACACCCCCAAATCCGTATTGACATAGGTTCCGCCATAATCTGACGGCACCGGAATGTCATAAGACAGCCCCCAGCTCTTCGTGAAAGTACCACCGCTTGGCTGTTGGCGGATGTACCAATTGCCACTGGAAGGGCGATATACGCCAAAATCCGTGCCACTCCCACCATCGTAATTTCCCGGCACCGGCACATCGCCGGAGACACCCCAGGAATACGCCCCTATTCCTCTCATGAACCACGTACCGTTCTCGGGTCGCCAGACACAAATGTCAGAGCAAACATACCAGCTACCGGCATGCCATTCACCCGGAACCGGAACATCGCCTGCCATGCCCCACTGGGTGCCGCTTACGGTAACGCCCCCTGTATCACGGGCAAACCACTTACCGTTCCCGGGCCTGAAAATAACCTGGTCCTTATCACCATCTTCATCAAAATCGGCAAAATCACCCCGCACCGTTCCCACGGGCGTAAGAGGCCTGTTGCAGGCCAGGGCAAAATTTTCCACGCGATTCAGATCTGAGGAAATAGAATAGCCGTATACCCGGAGCATTAAGTGGCGGGCGGAGGAGGTGGTATTCGTGTAGGCCACCTTCTCCCAGTTAGTGTCAACATCGTATGAACCCGCTAAGCTTCCGGAAGCGGCCTGTAGATCAAGATCCAGATCCGCAATGGGCTCAGTGGCGTTTTTAGTGGACATATTGACGTGGCGGTTCCAGACCAGGGTGGCCTTGACGGTCTGTCCTGCAGGGACGGTCACCGAATACCAAAGAAATTGATGATAAGCCACATCTCCTATCACTACGTTGGTTCTTTTAACATTCGGCATTGTGGCCTTGGCATTGATATAGCCGGCGCCTGTCTGTCTGTCATTCATGGAGCCCGTGGACTCTCCGGTTGTTTCATCGGCCATATTCATGACCATGGCCCGCACCGCCAATGGTCCACCTCGTAACAAGGCAGCAACCGAACCATCGCCATTGGCGGATATTCTTTGGTTGTACAGTATGGCCCAGTAATCCGTGACCATAGCGACCAGCCCAGCAACGTGTGGCGCGGCCATGCTCGTTCCAGTCATGTTCACGAAGCCGTCAGTCGAGTAATTGCATGAATAGATAGACGTACCCGGGGCAGCTACCTCCGGCTTGGTACGGCCGTCTCCGGTATACCCTCTGCTGCTGCTCGTCCAAAGCGTATCATCGGAGCGGGAGGTGGTACCATGATCATACATGTTCCCTACCGTCAGGACATTAAAGGCATCGCCTGGAACGCCGATAGTCGAGTAGCTGCTTCCTTCGTTACCCGCAGAAACGACACATGTCAAACCCGCCTGGGCATAAGCATCAAAGGTGCGGGATATTTCTTCATCGCCGTCCACATAATCCGTATAACTTAATCCGTCATCAGGGGGGTACCACCCGTAACTGTAGTTGACCACCTCGAACCAGTTATCATACGCATAGTCGAGTGCGTTCATAGCCGCAGAAAAGGAGCCTGAAGCTCCGCCCGTTGAAGAGTTGTAATGGGCAATTTTCAGATTCCGCAGGTTGGCACCGTAGGCCACGCCTCTGTAAGTAGCATGATTGCTCGATGTGATTCCGGCCACATGGGTGCCGTGCCCCTGGTTATCATAGGTATAGTTCTCCAGACCTGAAATAGGATAGTCAAAATTATAAGAAGAATATACATTTAGATTCGGATGGCCATCCGAGTCGCCAACACCGCTGTCCATGATACCGATATCGATCATAAATTTAGTATTGTCATAGCCATCTGTATACGATGCCCAGACGGCATTGGCGCCTATAGTGGGGATGCTGACATTGAGATGCCCATGGGCTTCCCGATCGGGCTCAATCCGCTCTACCTGGGGATCGGCGGCAATCTGTTCAACATCACCTGCCCGGACCTTAACTCCCAGATGGTTCCTCAGAGTGCCCCGGAGATAAATCTCCCCTCCCAGCAATTCGACCTGGCTGGCCACTTCGCCTTGTCCGTGGGCCTCATTAGAAGTGGAGGCATATTGGCTCACCAGACTGCGATAGACCTGCGTGTCCTGCTGGTAATTGGCTACTTTTTCATCATCGCCTGATCCTTCAACGGCTGCTTTGGCGGCACGCTGGGTGATCTGGTCAATGTCTGGCTGGCCCTTTAAGATAATGAGGATCCGAACCCACTCCGAGGGATCCATGGCTGAAAGACTTGCGGCAAACACCGAGTCGATTTTAGCCTCATCTGACTCCATAGCCGATTCGTCACAAAATTCCTTTAGCGCATCCCAACCGGCCAGAACCATTTGTCCGTCTAAAGAGACAAAGAAAACCTGACCATCTCTTCCCTCCCTGTCCCCCACCTTGACCGCATACCAGCAAGTGCCCTTCCGGCAATAGGGATCAGCATCAAGCACAGTGGCATCCTGAGTACCTGGCTGGGATTGAAAAGCTTCAATTGCAAGCGATTTTGATGATTCGAGTCCTATCCCTTCGTCCTGCGCCCAAGATTGCCCGAAACCCATCAACATAACTAAGCAAACAAAGGCTGAAATTGGGAGATATAAATTATTGCGATTTCTCATTTTCTAACCTCCTTTCAAATCATTAGTACCTGCTAAATTTGGTATTTGGCATCCAAAATATATAGCACTTTGCTCAACCCTTCTTTTTGCGAGACCTTTGAATTTCATGAAAATTGAAAAAGCTGGTCCCTTGGCGTAGCAGCCTGACAAAAATTGTCGATCAATTTCTGTCTCCAATACCAAAAACCATTTCTTTTTTTCGCTTCAATCTGCATATATTAAACGGGATTTCGTCCCACTGTGGCATCAGCATGTCCTTTTTGACCATTCGGACATACCGATCCGTCCTTTTATGCCATTACCAGCTTTGATCCTCTGCGTATGTTAAAAGCCATCTGTCGGCACATGGTGTCCCAGAGATTCTTTAGGATGGTAGTAAAACGTGCACGGAAAGCACCATCCTGAAGATGGCTCATCCCAAAGTACTGCTCGACGATGTATCTCTTTTTTGATATTTTTTTATTTCTTTTTAGCTCAAAGTCGGTTAATTTGGCGTTATTAACGTCCCTTCTCATGATGCCGTCTTTAATGCCGTTCAAATGGAGAAAGCCGCTGTTAGGCGCTCCATAGTACCCTTTGTCTGCATACACTTTTTCAATAGGGTCTTTGGTGTGGCAGCTGGCGATCGTCAAATATGGAAGATATACTGAATCG
Source organism: delta proteobacterium NaphS2 (assembly GCA_000179315.1). Taxonomy (GTDB): domain Bacteria; phylum Desulfobacterota; class DSM-4660; order Desulfatiglandales; family Desulfatiglandaceae; genus NaphS2. Next base: position 214 of record ADZZ01000414.1, on the reverse strand, counting down.
CTTTCTGAGGCGGGCGTTAGCGTCGTTGCCAGAATAAACCCGTTGTCCACATCAACCGATGCGTGTTCCTTTAGACCGTAATGGTACTTGTCGTTTTTTTTGACCCAGTTGGATTCCGAATCCCGGCAAAATTTCAGGGAGTTACCATTCTTGTCCAGCTTGCCTTCAGGAGTGTTACGTTCCTTTCTGAGATCTTCCAATCAGCGTGCTAAGG
>ADZZ01000415.1 GCA_000179315.1 delta proteobacterium NaphS2 | reverse complement strand
GGAGAACCTAACTTTATGAGGCACGTGATTAATGCGATTTGAAGACACATATTTGAAAATTTTGATCTTGGCCTTTGTTTGCCTTTTTGGTGTCGATCCCGGATTATCCATTGCCGGGAAGGAGTCCCCGCTGGCGGTTAAGGAGACATCGGAACAAACGGTCGCCACCGACGTGCAGACCCAAAAATCCGTGGACGAATGGGCCGTGGAAGAAGAACAGCTGCTGAAGAAAATCGATCAAAATGAGCGGGCGCTCAAACGGGTTGCCTGGGAGCAGAGGAAGACCGGGGAGTATCTTTCAACCATTGAAGAAAAGATGGTCCAATTGAAGGAAATGGTCGCGGAAATGGAGAAGATCAATGCGGAACTTCTACCTATGCTGGATTGGGGTCTGGAAAAGCTGACCACTTTTGTGAAAGACGATATCCCCTTCGACAAAGCCGCACGTCTTAAGCGCATAGAAAATGCGGCCCAGACCCTGAAGGATTATGATATGAACCTCTTGGCCAAGACCCGGGCCCTTTTCGACGCGGTTGCCCGGGAGAGGGATTTCGGCTATTCGGTGGATATCAAAGAAACCGAGATTGAAATCGAGGGACGTCCGGTTCGGGTCAATCTGTTGAAAGTGGGACGTGTGAGGCTCTGTGCACTCACCATGGATTGTGAAGACGGGTATGTATGGAATGCCCCAGAAGGCGGATACGCCCCGGTGGATGAGAGTGTCAGGGCTATCGATGAGGCCGTCCAAATCGCCGAACGGATTCGTATTGTTGAACTGACCAAGCTTCCCATGGGAAGACCCGAAAAAGTCTCCGGTGCGAAGGCGGTGGCCAATGAATAAGATGATTTGGATGGCAGTGCTTTTGGTGGGCCTGGCGGTGGAGGCATGGGCTGGAACGCCCTTTGAAGAGGTCGCCACTGACATCAAAAACGAGTATCGAAACGCACGGAAAGAACAGACCCTGACCCTTGAGGAGATCAAAGCGCGCCGCCTGGCCCTCCGACAAAAGCTGGCCGCTTCGGAAGAGGCCCTTGCGGCGGCTTCCGGAACCCTCCATGCCGATCGGGAGCGCCTTCTGAAGCTGTCCCAGGAACGGGATGAAATTACAAAGGAGGTTTCCCGGCGACTGGCGGACAACAAGGAGCTGAGTGTTCTGTTCATCAACCATGCCCGCAACTTTCTGGCCCTTGCGGAACGAAGTCCCTACAGCGCTGAAAAGCCGGACCGGCTTAGTCAGCTGCGGTCCTTCGTGGACCCGAAGCGCGTCTTCCGCCTGGCGGATCTGAAGGCGCTGCTGACGTTTTCCTTTGAGGATATGGCCGCGTCCCGGGAAAAAGTCATGTATGAGGGGACGATGGTGGACCGTAGCGGAAACGAGACAAAAGGGGATATTATCCGGTTGGGACATCTTCCCGCCATGTATCGTGCGGAAGAAAAGGTCGGCTATCTGAGCCTGATCCCCGGCTCGGGCCGTCTCCTGATGAGTGCCTGTCCGTCCTATTGGGTGCGACGGAATTTGTCCGACTATTTTGAAGGAGAAACCGGAGAGGTGTATACGGACATATCCGGCGGCGCCGCCATTGGGCAGTTGGCCCGTCGCATTACGATGATGGATCAATTGAAAAGCGGCGGCGTGCTTGTGATACCCATCCTTCTGGTGGGTTTGGTGGCTTCGGTGCTCATCGTGGAACGGTTGATCTTTTTGGCAAAAGTACGTGAAAACACGGATACGCTTATGACCCGGGTCACCGAACTGGTGGGCAGCGGTGATATCGAGGGCGCCGTGAAAGCCACTTATCCCCACCGGGACCGCCCTACGGGCCGGGTGTTGATGGCGGGGCTTCGGCACCGGGAGGATTCGAGGGAGGTCATCGAAAGCTCCCTGTCGGAAGCCATGCTGCGTGAGGCCCCCAGATTGGAACGGTTTTTGGGCGCCTTGAAGGCCTGCGCCGCCGTGGCGCCGCTTCTGGGCCTGCTCGGGACGGTCACCGGCATGATCAATACGTTCCAGGTGATTACCACCCATGGAACAGGGGACCCCCGGCTGATGGCAGGCGGCATCAGTGAGGCCATGGTGACCACCCAGGTGGGGCTGGCCGTGGCCATTCCGGTCATGATTTTTGCGGCATTTTTGGGGAGACGGGCCCGCAATCTGTCCCAGGACATGGAAGAAAAAGGCCTTGCGCTCATGGGGACGTTGCTGCGGCTGCGAACCGATGGCGGGAAGCGCGCGGCATGAGGGCGGGAGGAAAGGTTCATGGAGATTTTTGATGCTTTTTGGGAGCTTGTGGAGATGGGTGGTCCCATCATGATTCCCATCGGGTTGATTTCCTTTTGGATGTGGGCGTTGATTGTCATTAAGGCCGAATGGATTTTGCGGATGAAGCGTCGGCCTCTCCCTGTAAGTGACGCCATCAGGCGCCTAGGGGGGGAAGAGGGAGGGGATAAGGATTATGTCTGTCCCAGGGCGGGCGCCCTGGATTTTTTTCTGAAGCACTATTTCAGGGGCAGGGCCTTCTTGTGCGGAGAGGCGGATCAGCTTCTTTTTGAAGCGGCGGTCCGCCATCAGGTCCGGGGGCTCTATCGCCACATCCCAAGCATTATGATATTGGCTGCCGCGGCGCCGCTCCTGGGGTTGCTGGGGACGGTGAGCGGCATGGTGGATACGTTCCGGGTTATCGGCAGCCACGGAATGGGAAACGCCCAGGCCATGGCTTCCGGCATCAAGGAGGCCATGATTACCACCCAGGCGGGGTTGCTGGTGGCCATCCCCGGATTATTGGCGGGTCAGGCCATGCGAAAGGAGATTCGCAATATTCACCAGAGTGTCTCCGAGTTTCACAAGGCCGTGTCCCAATGGCTTGAAAAGGAGTGGCGAAAATGCTCCGTCTAGGCGGTACCGCGGCAGCGGGAATTCAGGAAGAAGACGGCGGGGACGTGGAAATCAACATGATGCCGTTGATCGACATGATCTTCATCCTCCTTATTTTTTTTCTGGTGACGGCCAGCTTTGTTCGGGAATCGGGGGTGGAGGTGAACCGTCCCGAGGCGGCCACCGCCGAATCCAAAGAGAACGTCGGTATGGTAGTGGGCATCACCCGGGAGGGCCATGCTTTCATCGACGGTCAGCAGGTGCATCTCAGGCGAATCCGTGGTTTGGTGGAGGCCTTTCTGGTCGAGAACGCAGAGGGCGGAGTCATTATCGATGCCGACGAAGCGTGTTCCGCCGGACGTTTGGTGGCGGTGCTGGACCAATGCCGAATGGCCGGCGCCGAGAATATCGCGGTCGCGGCCGGGAGGAAGGAGTGACAGGTATCGGTCACATGAGCGGTGTTCATTTTCGGTTGCCGCTGCTGGTGGCGGTTGCCGCACTGATCAGTGCGGGAATTTTTGCCCTTGTCCCCTTTTTGTTGCGACAGACATCATATCAACCGCATTTGCACAGGGCTTCCTGCGCCCTCCTGATCCCCGTTAAAGCGGTGGAAACCCCGTATCCCATCCAGCCGGAGAATGATTTTGAGCCGCCGCCCCGGGAGCCGGAGCCGCCGGAGCCGGAATTGGAAAACGAACCACCGGATATCCCTGAGATGGCGCCTCCAAAAATACCCCCCCCCGAGATGGAGCGCCCCGAGGTCACCCATGAACCCCTGGAGATGACTCCCTTGACACCACAGACCCCGGAACCGCCGCAGATAAGTATGCCTGCGATCAATGTGGTTTCCCTGAACGCGCTGCCGATCCAGTCCAGCCCCATGAATCTGAAAGTCAACCTTCAGGCGGCAAAAGTCCCCGTGCCCAATGCCGTTGCGCCACCGCCGGGCCCTCCAAAAGCGATGTCCACGAAAGCCACATTCGGCATGGACGAGGTGGACCAGAAGCCCGCGGGCATCGGGGTCCTCAAGCCTCCCTATCCCTTCAGCGCCAGACGCAAGGGAATCGAGGGGTACGTTACCGTGAGGTTCTTGGTGGATAAAACGGGGAAGGCACGGGAAGTCAAGATCCTCGATGCAAAACCGCCCGGTATTTTTGATCGGGCGGTGCATAAAACAGTCCCAAGGTGGCGGTTCAAGCCCGGAAAAAAGGGAGGGAAATCGGTTGATACCTGGGTCAAGATAACCATCCGATTTGAATTGGGAGACGATGCGTAGGCTCGGGATTATTCTCATTGTGATGACGGCGGCTTTGCTGGGACCGCGGATGTGCGCGGAAGGCGCTGAATCCTCTCCCTGTCCCCGCAAGGTGGAACCCATGTCCCAGGCCCTTCATACCCTGATCTCCAAGGCGGAAAAGGCCGGCGGGGCCGGCGATTTTCAAGGCGCCGCCCAAATTGTGGAAACCTATCTTGAAAAGCACACCAATGAAAGTCATCCGTATCCTTACTATGAAGCGGGATATTTCCTCCGCAAGGCCGGAAAACGTGATGCGGCCATTGGCCACCTAAAAAAAGCGGTGAAACTGAATCCCTGCTTCCAGGAGGCCTGGCAGCTTCTGGCCGTTCTCCATCAGACGTCGAAGCAATACAAGGAAGCGGCAGCGGCCCTTCAGAAGGCGGCGTCCGTCACCGGGTCCCCGGGGATGTGGTTTCAGACGGCGGTGCTCTGGCTGGATGCCAGTTCTCCCGGGAAGGCCCTGGCCATACTGGGGAGGCTGACCTCCGGACGGAAGAAGGAGGCGGAATGGTATGTGGCCACGGCCCAGGCCCATCAAATGCTGAAACAGAGCGCCCGCGCCGCCAAAGCCTTTGAATCGGCATACGCCTTGTCCAAAGATCCCGAGCATCTGTATCAATGCGCCGTCTTCTGGCTGGAAGCCGGAGACTCGGCAAAGGCCCTGCCGCCGCTCAGGCAATTGTCCAAGCGAAGCGCACCGAAGTCCCACTGGCTGGTGGCCTTGTCCAACGCGCTCAAAGCGCAGAAAAAAAAGGAGGACACGGCTGAGGCCATGGAGCGGGCCGCCGTGATCGGCAGGGATCCCAAATTGTATTACCATGCGGCCTATCTCTGGCTTGAGGCAAACCGGCCCAAAAAGGCGTTGAAGTTGCTGGAGAAACTGGCCAAACGAAAACGGCCCAAGGCGGAATGGCTCCTTGCCCTTGCCAACACCTATGTGATGTTGGATCAAATCAAATCGGCCGCGGTCACCATGGACAGGGTGGTCCGGTTGGCGCTTAAACCGGATTATCTGTACAATGCAGGGGTGTTGTGGCTCCAGGCGGAGCGCCCGGGCAAGGCCCTCTCTCACCTCCTCCCGTTGTGTAAAAAGACCCCTGCAAAGGCCGAATGGTTTGTGGCCCTGGCCCATGCATGGTTGGGACAAAAGGAGATCGTCAAGGCGGCAAGGGCCATGGAACGGGCCGCGGTTTTGTGCGGGAAACCCGAATACGCCTACCAGGCGGGGTTGCTGTGGCTGCAAGCGAAAGAGGCCGATGGGGCGCTTCGCTTGCTCAAACCTTTGAGCAAACAACCCAATCCCAAATATGAATGGCTTGTGGCCCTCTCCAACGCCTGGGTCCTGAAGGAAAATTATGGAAATGCCGCGAAGGCCATGGAGCGGGCCGCCGGCATCAGCGGCAAGCCGGATCACTTTTATGCCGCCGCCGGCCTTTGGCTTCAGGCGGAGGCGCCCCGAAAGGCCCTTCCCCTGCTGTTGGATCTTGCAAGGAAAAACAATCCCGAGGCCAAATGGCTGGTCTTGTTGTCGGACACCTGGCTTCGTCTGAAAGACCTTTTTCAGGCGGCCGAGGCCATGGAGCGGGCCGCAAGTATCAGCCACAGGAATGACCACGTTTTTAGAGCCGCCCGGCTTTGGATGGAGGCGGATCAGCCGGCCCGGGCCCTGCCGTTTCTGGAGAGGTTGGTTCGAATCGCCTCTCCCTCGGGGGAATGGTTCATTACCCTATCCAATTGCTACCTGATGCTGGAGCAGCAGGAAAAAGCGGCCCGGGCCATGGAGCAAGGGGCGGAGATCACCCGGAAGGGAGAAGACTACTACCGCGCCGGCATGCTCTGGTTGCAGGTGGAAAACAGCGCAAAAAGCATCTCCCTCCTCCGGAAATGTACGGCCCGGCCGCCGGTGAAACAGAAATGGTTGCTGAGTCTGGCCCAGGCGCTTATCGATACCCAACGGGATCGGGATGCACTGGCGGTGATGGAAAAGACGGTTTTGACGAACAGGAAAATATCGCCGGAAGTGCGATATCGGGGGGCTGTGTTGTGGCTTCATCTCCATCGACCCCAAAAAGCCGTGCCCATTTTGAAGATTCTCTGTTCGTCCAAGAATCCGGCCTTGGACTGGCTCGTGAGCCTGGTGAAGACATATGTGGAATTGGGGCAGTCGGCCAGGGCGGACAAGGCCCTGGATCGCCTTCTCCTTCTATATCCGGAAAACGCTTCGGCCTGGCGCCTGGCCGTGTGGATGGGGCTCCAGCAGGCGGATTACGCCGCAGCCGCGGCCGCCATGGCCGTGGCGGTCCGTCTGGCGCCTCCCGATGCGGAGCAGATGAAGAGACTGGCGGATCTCTATCACATGGCCGGCGTGCCCACGAAAGCCGCCGTCGTCATCCGGAAGACATGGGAAAAAAATCCTACGGCTGAGGACTGGGACCGTTTGGTCAATATCTACCTGACCGCCCATCGGAACGAGATGGCCCTGGCATCCGCAAAATCCGCTTTGAAAATCGAAGAAACCGCTGAACGCTGGGCCACCGTGGGCGCCATCGCTTTTCGTCTGCGGCGATTCGAGGAGAGTTACGATGCCTACCGCCATGGGGCCCAATTGACGCCCGATGCGGACATTCGGCTCAAGGCGGGATACGCGGCCTTGAAGATGGATAAGCTGGATGACGCGGCCCGCCTGTTCAGGGAGGCGAAGAAGGGGGCACGAAAGAACAGTCGAACGGCCATCGAGGCCCACCAAAATCTGGTCTATATCAAAAAGATGAGGGCCTTTCTCGAAAAAAACGGGTAGCCGGAAACTTTCAGCGCCGCTTCGGTTTTACCCTGGCGGTGGCCCGGGCCTTCAGCGGATCATCGGGCCAATAGTGCTTGGGATAGCGGCCTTTCAGTTCCTTTTTGACCGCATGGTAACCGTTTTGCCAAAACCCTGCAAGATCCTGTGTGATCTGGACCGGACGACCTGCGGGCGAAAGGAGATGAATCAACAAAGGCTGCCGTCCGCCGGCCACGGTGGGTGTTGCAGTGAGACCGAACATTTCCTGCAACCGCACGGCCAGTATTGGTATGGGATTGTCATAATCAATGGGGATTCGGGAACCACTGGGTACCGTAAAATGGGTGGGGGCAAGAGCATCCAATGTTTTTTGCCGGCGGTAGGAGAGCATGCCGAACAGGGCGTTTTTAAGATCCACCCGGGCGAGATGGCTCAACCGATCCATATTAAGCAAATAGGACCCCAGCCATTGGTCCAATGTCGATTCAAGCCCTTGGTCGGAAACATCGGGCCAGGTGTCGTCTTCCGTCAGCAGCTTCCGCAGAAAAGAGACGCGCCCCTGCCACCGGCGAAGTTCTTTTGTCCATGGGAGGCACTCAATTCCGGCATCTCTGATACCGTCCAACAAGACTTTCAGCAATTCTTCGGGATCCGGTTCCGTGAGCGGTTCGCTACGAAGGGTGATGGCTCCCAGTTTCAGATTCCGCTCCGACTTCACCCGTCCCTGTTCATGATCCCAGGTGATGGATTCGGACCATACCAATTGCTTCTGAAACTGCTTCATCAGGGTATCCAGATCATAGGGTGCAGCTTTATAGATTCTGGCGTTACGTCCTTTTCCGTCCAGTTCCGCCGCCACCAGAAAGGGTTCCGAAGCAAGGGACGAGGTTTCTTCCAGGAATGCTCCGCGACCGCTGTTCAAAAGGAATTTCCCCTTGAAACCGGTTCTCAATTGAACGATCCGATCCGGATAGGCCCATGCCAGCAACCGGCCCAGGTCATCCCATTCACCCTTTTTCCGTTTTATTCCGAGACGCCGGCGTAAATTTCCGGCTACACGTACAACTCGGGACACGGCGCCCTCATCCACGCGCCCTTCAGTACACAGGAGGGACCGCCCTTCGCGCCCGGCCCGCACCAGGTCCACGCGGAGCCGCATGTCGGCGTCCTGTAAGCCCTGATCAAACCGCACCACATCCCGTTCCGTGAGCAGTGCCGCCACATCGCAGGCGACGGTTCCCAATCCATGGGATTTCCCACGAAGGAGCATGTGCGCCAGTCTCGGATGAACGGGCAGGTCCATCATTTGCAGGCCATGGGGGGTCGCCCTCCCCTCCCCGTCAAGCGCTTCCACACTCTTGAGGAGGCTCCGCGCCTGTTCAAATGCGGCCTTGGGGGGTGAATCGAGCCAGCGAAGGGATTCCGAATCGTCCACACCCCATGCGGCCAGTTCCAGCACCAAGCCCGAAAGATCCGCCTCCACGATTTCAGGGCGGTTTGTCGGAGCAAGGGTGCCGTGCATCTGCTCAGACCAGAGGCGCAAACAAAGACCGGGAGCGGTCCGGCCCGCCCGGCCCCGACGTTGATCGGCCGACGCACGGCTTGCGGGCACCGTTACCAGGCGTGTGAGTCCGCTTCGAGGGTCAAAGCGCGGTCTTCGTTGCAGACCGCTATCCACCACCACCCGAATTCCCTCGATGGTCAGACTGGTTTCGGCGATGGATGTGGCCAGCACGATTTTTCGCAGATTTTCAGGAGGCGGCAAAATGGCCAGATCCTGGCTCTCACGGCTCAGATTCCCGAAGAGGGGCGCGATGCGCCATTTATGCCCAAGGCCAGCGCCTTTCAAACGGCGGGCCATCTTTCGGATTTCCCCTGCGCCGGGCAGAAAGACCAGAATACCCCCCAGATTCTCCCGCACCGCTGAAAGGACCGCGCCATAGACCGCATCCTCGGACCAGCCTGGCGTGTGGGGACCCACATATCGGGTCTCAACGGGAAAGAGACGCCCGGGACAGGTGATGACGGGCGCATGTTTCAACAGGGCCGACACCGGCTCTTTTTCCAGGGTGGCCGACATGACCAACAGTTTCAGCCGGGGATTCAGAACCCCTTGAATGTCCAGACAAAGGGCCAGCCCCAGATCCCCATCCAGATTCCGCTCATGAAATTCGTCGAAGGCCACGAGGCCTACGCCTTTTAGCGACGGATCTTTCTGAAGCATCCGGGTCAGCACCCCTTCGGTGACCACTTCAATGCGGGTTTCGGGGCCCACACGGCTGTCCATGCGCACCCGGTAGCCCACTGTCCGCCCAACATCTTCATTCAGCAACCGGCTCATGCGCGCGGCAGCGGCACGAGCCGCCAGCCGCCGTGGGGCCAGCACGATCATTTTTTGCCCCGCAAACCAAGGCGCATCCAAAAGGGCAAGGGGAACACCCGTGGTCTTCCCGGCGCCCGGCAGGGCTTCAAGGATAACATTGGGATTTTGGGAAAGCGCTCTTCTCAAATCACCCAGAACAGCGTCAACGGGCAGACCCAAGGGTTTCATGATGACCGTTTCCAGAAAGTGGGATCGAAAATAATCAGGGCCGACATTTCCAATGGGCCCATTTTGCGGCAGTGGTTTGCATCCGAGTGAATTCTTTATTACGAGCCGGTTTCTGTCAATCACTATTCAGCATAACACGCGCCTATTTCCGGCCAAATGAAATCTTTGAAACAAAAATTTATACTTGTGGTGCAGATCCATATGGGATAATGATGAAAAAGTCATGGAGCGATATACCGAACATATCAAAGAGGAAACCTTTGACGTCATCGTCATCGGGGGCGGCATCACCGGGGCGGCCATCGCCTACGAAGCGGCATCCCGGGGACTTTCCGTGGTGCTGTTTGAAAAAGGCGATTTTTCGGAGGCGACTTCAGCCGCATCTTCCAAATTGATTCACGGAGGGCTGCGATATCTGAACAACCTGGAGTACCGTCTTGTCTGGGAATCTTTGAGAGAACGAAGAAACATGAGTAACATTGCCCCCAATTTCGTTTATCCGTTTCCCATGCTACTGCCCCACTACCGTTCATCCCGCAAAAGCAATAAATGGCTCATCAAAATCGGGTTAGTCCAGTACGATCTTCTGGCCGCCGGCAGGAAAAATACCTGGGACAAATCTAAAAGCATCCCCGGCCACAAGGCCATTTCCGCTGAACAAGCCCTTCGCCTTCAACCGATCATCAGCAAAGAGGGGCTGACCGGCGCATCCATTTTTTATGACTGCATCAGCATCTGCCCGGAACGCCTGGCGTTCACATTTATGAAGACCGCGCTTCATTACGGCGCCAGGGCCGCCAACCATGCCCGTGTCACGGCCTTTCTCCAAAGGAATCACCGGATTTACGGTGTTCGGGTCAGAGATGAAATTGAAAAAAGGGAAATCGAGGTACAGGCGAAGCTCACCATCAATTGTGCCGGTCCCTGGGCCGACAATGTGCTTTCACAGCTATTGGAAGATAAGAAAATTGCGCACCTGCAACGCTCTGAAGGAATCCATGTCATTACGCGGCAGGTTACGAAAGAAAATTCAGTGGTGAGCGCTTTTACTCCCGGGGGCCGGCATTGCTTTTTAATACCCTGGCGCGGCCATACCCTGATCGGCACCACCGACAACCCTTACAAGGGTCATCCCGATGATTACCGGGTAACCCGCAAAAGCATTCTGGAACTGCTGCAAACGGTGAATACAACCTTTGAGGGCCTGAATATTGCCCATGACGACATACTTCATACCTACGGGGGCCTACGGCCCCTGCTGAAAAGCGGGAAATATGAAACCTACAGGGCCTCCAGAAGATATGAAATCCACGACAACGCCGCCGAGGGCATTGATGGCCTTTTGACGGTGGAAGGCGGCAAATGGACCACCAGTCGCGGCCTTGCTGAAAAAGTGGTCGACCGACTGAAGGAAAAAACCGGACGTACCATCGGCCCGTCCATATCAGACCGACAATATCTCAAGGGTTGCAGGATTCCTGATCTGGACGATTTTTTAAACCGCATCCGAAAAGAATACCGGGATTTTCCGGAGAACACCCTTGATTGTCTGGGGCGCCTTTACGGCCAGGACTGCAAGCGCGTGCTGGAAACGGCAAGAAGTCAACCTCTTCTGGCCCGGCAACTCAACTCCGACGGAGAACTCCTGGCACAGGTGGTCTATGGTGTCCGCCATGAGATGGCCCTTACCCTGAAGGATATTGTATTGCGCCGAACGGGCATTGGCACCTTGGGAAATCCGGGAGAAAACATACTGTTTCAGGTGGCCCGGATCATGGCCCAAGAGTTGAACTGGAATGAGAAAAAGATAATGAAAGAGGTTGAAAGCACTTCCAATTTTCTGAGGCTTCCATGAATCATGGGTATGAAGGAGAATGAGAATGTTTAAGAGGAAGGGCGCTCGCCCCAAGTGGCATGACAAACCGCCGCCCGCCGGAAGCTATCGATCCATTTTCAAGTATGGCGACCCGCAAAAATTCAAACATCCGGGCCTGAATTGGGTCAACATGCTCAAAAGGGACCTGGGCATGACGGACGCGGATTTCAAGACCGGAATCCATGAGGGGCTCTCCCCGGTTGATCTCAAGCGCAACACAAGATTACAGCCCGAACACATTGAAAAATTTTCAGGCATTCTTGGCCATGAAAACATCACAACCGATGCATATGAGCGGTTGAAGTACGCCTGCGGAAAAACCACCGAAGAGATGATGGAACTGAGCCGGGGCCGCATATGCGAAATTTCAGACCTGGTGGTCCATCCCCGCCATAAAGAAGACGTCCGTGAAATTCTCCGATACTGCAACGACAATAACATTCCCGTCTATCCCTTTTCAGGGGGATCGTCGGTAACGCTCGGCCTTCGGCCGGCGAAGGGCGGGATCACGCTGGTGATGGGCACCCATATGAACCGGTTATTGACCCTGAACGAAATAAACCAGACCGCCACGGTCCAGCCGGGCATGATGGGTCCTGCCTTTGAGGCGGCCCTGAATCAGGCACCGGAGCGGTTTATGGCGCGAAGACGGTACACCTGCGGCCATTTTCCCCAATCCTTCGAGCACTCAACGGTGGGTGGCTGGGTGGCGGCATTGGGCTCCGGGCAGGCATCCACCTATTATGGAGATGCGGCGGATCTGGTCGTCAGCCAGGAATATGTCACCCCATCGGGCCGTTTCAGGACCCTCGATTACCCTGCCGCAGCTACGGGACCCAGTTTAAACCGCATGATGATCGGTTCCGAAGGCGCCTTTGGGGTCCTTGTGGAAATCAGCTTGAAAATATTTCGCTATCAGCCTGGAAACAGGAGATATTTCAGCTTCATGTTCCCCACTTGGCATGCGGCTGTGGACGCGTCCCGTGAAATGGCACAGGGAGAATTCGGGCGACCCGCCGTGTACCGAATTTCAGACCCGGAGGAAACCGAACGGGGTCTTCAGCTTTACGGTTTGCCCTCGCCTTTAAATGTCTTCCTTAAAAAACGCGGATTCAAACCCATGAAACGGTCCCTATGTCTTGGCACTGTTGAAGGGGACAGGAGCTACACGCGCTTGGTGAAGCAGAAAATTCGACGGCTCGCCAAATCCCACGGTGCTCTTTATCTTGGGGAATACGGCGCAAGAAAATGGGAAAAAAGCCGGTACACCGAACCCATGATGCGGGAAGATTTAAATGATTACGGCATTACCATCGACACCCTGGAAACATCGGTTCCATGGGATCGATTGCATGCGCTCCACCAGGGCGTCAGGCGGTACATCAAGGGGCGGCCTCAAACCATCTGCATGACCCATGCTTCCCATTTTTATTCATCCGGCACAAACCTCTATTTCATATTCATGGGCCGCTTTGAAAGCATTGCTTTCTTTAAACAATTTCACGGAGGTATCATCGATCGCATCCGGAAACACGGAGGGTCTCTCAGCCACCACCACGGTGTGGGCCGCATGATGGCCCCCTGGATGGAAGCGCATCTCGGCACGGAACAAATGGCGGCTTTGAGGGCTCTGAAGAATCATTTTGACCCCAACAACATCATGAATCCCGGAGGGCAGCTGGGGCTGGATCTGCCGCGGGAAAAAATGAGAAATTCATGAGCAATACTTCGGAAAAAAGGAACCGCCTTCTGGTCTTTGATGTGGGCACCCAGTCCATTCGGGGTGCGGTGATTGATCCTGAGGGAAATTTCCGTAAATTGATCAAGACGCCCATTGACCCCTACGTTTCCCCTCAGCCCGGATGGGCGGAACAGGATCCGGCATATTACTGGCGAAATCTGGTCATTACCGCGCAAAAGCTCCTCGGTTCCAATGAGATTAAATTGGATCACATTGCGGGCATGAGTCTCACCTGCCAGCGAACCACCATGGTGAATCTTGATAAGAACGGAAAACCGCTGAGACCCGCCATTTTGTGGCTCGATCAACGAAAGGCCGAAGATTCCCACCGAATTTCACGCTGGATCCGGTGGGGGCTTAAAACCATCGGCCGGTTTGAACTCATTGAAAAAGCGGTGCGGGAAAGCAAGAGCAACTGGATCCAGGATCATGAACCGGAAATATGGGACAAAACGGATAAATTTCTTTTTCTTTCCGGATTCCTGACCCATCGGCTTACCGGTGAGTACCGTGATTCATGCGGCAACATGGTGGGATACCTGCCGTTTAATTTCAAACGCCAGACATGGTGCAATCCCCGTAATATGAGATGGAAGCTTTTTCCGATGGAACGCTACCTATTGCCCCAATTGGTGAAACCGGGAACGATCCTTGGACATGTAACATCCGGCGCATCCAGGGAAACAGGAATACCGGAAGGCCTCCCCGTCATTGCCGCCGGAACGGACAAAGCCTGCGAAGTGCTGGGGGCCGCCTGCCTTTCACCCGATGTGGCATGCATCAGCTACGGCACCACGGCCACCATCAACACCGCCAATGGGAAATACGTCCAGATTCGGCCCTTTGCCCCCGCCTACCCCAGCGCTGTACCGGATGCCTATAACACGGAAGTGATGGTCTACAGGGGATTCTGGCTGGTGAGCTGGTTCAAGGAGCAGTTCGGAGGCCGGGAAATGGAGCTGGCCGGAAAACGGAATGTGGCGCCGGAGGCCCTATTCGATGAACTGATCGAAAACATACCGCCCGGTTCCATGGGGCTCACGCTTCAGCCCTACTGGTCTCCCGGCATGAACACGGATGCAGACGCCAAGGGAGCCATCATCGGTTTCGGGGATGTGCACACCCGTGCTCATATTTACCGATCCATTCTGGAGGGCCTCGGGTATGCGCTCAAAGACGGCATGCTGGCGCTTGAAAAAAAGAACAGGGTGAAAATCGAATGCCTCAGGGTTTCCGGCGGCGGATCCCAAAGTAACATGGCCATGCAGATCACCGCCGACATCTTCAACCGGCCTGTCCAGCGGCCCCACACCTATGAGACAACCGCGCTGGGAGCGGCCGTCGACGCAGCCGTGGGATTAGGATTTTATTCGGATTTTCCCACCGCTGTCCGGAATATGACCCGTATTACCGATGTTTTTGAACCGATTCCCGAAAACAGAGATCTTTATGAGGAGCTATTTGAACGGGTGTACCTTAAGATGTACAAACGTCTAAGACCCATCTACAATGAAATCCGCGCCATCACCGGCTATCCGGCATCGTGATGCAAAAAGACCTTCACCACTATTTTTTTCACCTGATCAAAGGCCGTATCGTGGTAGGAGCGAAGATGGTGGGGGATTTCTCGCTCAAGGAGTGTTGAAGCCAGCAGTTGGGCTTCGAATTGATTCTCAGTACAACAGCTTTTTTGTAATCTTCCATTTTGCGGTTGAGTCCTTTCATGGATTTCCAGACGCTTCGGCGCAATTTCTTCAGGTAAATTCTGTCAGCATAAACAAAGCTTTTTGAAAAGCCCGATTCCCGGAAACCGGCGCTTAACCCAACGTTATCAGCTCAAATACGATTTCGCCAACATATGACTTCCCTTGACACCATTCCAATACCTGTCTTAAGATTCGCCCTGTTCCAATCACGGCAAAACCCAAAATCCGAGGGAAGCACATGAGACCTTTAGACGGCATCAAAGTGATTGAAATGGCGGGACTTGCGCCTTCTCCCTATTGCGGCATGATTTTGAGCGATTTCGGAGCAAATGTGACCATTGTGGACAGATTGCGCAAAGGGGTGCCCGAACCTCCCTATATCATGAAAAAAAGCCCTTTTGACAGGGGCAAGCGATCCATGCGGGTCAATCTCAAAACAAAACGGGGAATTGAAATTCTCAACCGGATGATCGATGATGCCGACGTACTCGTGGAGCCCTACCGTCCGGGGGTCATGGAATCCCTGGGATTCGGTCCTGATACGGCTTTAGGGCGCAATCCAAAACTGATTTATGCCAGACTGACCGGTTGGGGCCAGACCGGAAGTTTCGCTTCCATGGCGGGTCACGATATCAACTATATTGCCCTTTCCGGCGCCCTTTCCCTTTTCAGAAGAAAAGGGGAACGTCCCCTTCCTCCCACTAATTTGCTGGGAGACTTCGCAGGTGGCGGAATGCTCTGCGCCATGGGAATCCTGTTGGCACTGTTTGAGCGCACCCGATCCGCCAAAGGACAGGTCATTGACGCCGCCATGCTGGACGGGGCCGCAAACCTTTCCGTCATGTTCCACGGCCTTCTCGCCCACAATCTCATGACCCTTGACATCGGCACCAATCCCCTCGATGGCGGAGCACCCTTTTACCAGGCATACGAAACCGCTGACGGAGGGTATATGAGCGTAGGCGCCATCGAACAGCGCTTTTATGCGGAGCTGCTGGAGGGCCTTGAACTGGATGCAACCACCCTCCCCCACCAGTATGACACGGCCAAATGGCCTGAAATGATAGAGCGTTTCAATATAGTTTTCAAAACAAAGACACGGGACCAGTGGACCGCCGTTTTTGAAGGGAAAGATGCCTGTGTATCGCCGGTCCTGAACCTGGACGAGGTGAATACCCATGCGCACAACAGGGAACGGGAATTGATCATTGACGTTAACGGTGTCTCTCAGCCGGCCCCTGCTCCCAGACTCTCCCGAACCCCCGGAAAGGCTCAAGAAGCGAAAGGAACAAGGGGTGCCAATACAAAGGAAATCCTGTCGGAACTGGGCTATTCCGATTCTCAAATTGAGGCATTTACCAAAGATGATGTAATCGAATAGGCATCAAAAAAGGCGGTGATTCTACAATCACCGCCCCTTTTCCCTTAACGAAATTATTTACGCAACATTCTGAAATTCGGCATCGATAACATCGTCATCCTGACCGCCGTGAGGTCCCTGCGCTGAACCGCAGTCTCCCTGGCATCCGGATGCTGCCTGCTGATGCCCCTGCTGCTGGTACATATTGGCCGACATTTTCTGAGCCGCCTGGTTCAGCATTTCGGCAAGACGGTTGATTTCGTCGGTGTTATCACCTTTAAGGGCGTTTTTGAGCTGTGAAACAGCTCCTTCAATTTCCATTCTTGCGTCCTGGGGCACCTGCTCACCCAGTTCAGATAGAGACTTTTCCGTCTGGTAAACCAACGCATCAGCCCCGTTTCGTGCTTCCACAAGGGCTTTTTGCCGCCGGTCCTCATCCCCGTGCATTTCCGCATCGCGAATCAATCGGTCAATCTCCTCCTGGCTCAATCCGGAAGAGGCAGTGATGCGGATAGACTGCTGTTTTCCGGTGGCCTGGTCTTTGGCGGACACCTCCACAATGCCGTTGGCGTCGATGTCAAAGGTGACCTCAATCTGCGGCATGCCTCTGGGCGCCGGGTTAATTCCCACCAGTTCAAAACGACCCAGGGTCTTATTATCCGAGGCCATCTCGCGTTCTCCCTGAAGCACATGGACCGAGACGGACGGTTGGTTATCCTCGGCCGTTGAAAACACCTGGCTCTTCTTTGTGGGAATGGTGGTGTTCTTGTCAATGAGCCGGGTCATCACACCGCCCAGGGTTTCAATTCCCAAAGACAGCGGGGTCACATCCAGCAACAGAACATCATTGACTTCCCCTTTTAAGACACCTCCCTGAATAGCGGCGCCAAGGGCTACCACTTCGTCGGGGTTTACGCCTTTGCCGGGCGCTTTGCCGAAAACCTTTCCGGCACGTTCCTGAACCGCCGGCATTCGGGTCATTCCGCCCACAAGAATTACTTCGTCGATATCATTGGCACCCAAACCCGCATCCTTCAAAGCGGTTCGACAGGGGCTTTCAAGACGATCCAGAAGTTCGCCCACGAGCGCTTCAAGTTTGGCACGGGTAAGCTTTATATCAAGATGTTTAGGGCCACCGGCATCAGCGGTGATAAACGGCAGATTTACGTTGGTCTCAAGAGAGCCCGAAAGTTCCATTTTGGCCTTTTCAGCCCCTTCTTTCAACCGCTGCAGCGCCATTTTGTCATTTCGGAGATCAATCCCTTGATCCTTTTTAAATTCATCGGCCAGATAATCCACCAGCCGAAGATCAAAATCCTCACCGCCCAGATGGGTGTCTCCGTTGGTGGCTTTCACTTCGAACACCCCGTCGCCCAATTCCAGGATGGAAACATCAAAAGTTCCGCCTCCCAAATCAAAAACAGCGACTTTTTCATCTCCTTTTTTATCCAGTCCGTAGGCCAGTGATGCAGCCGTGGGCTCATTGATAATTCTTAAAACGTTCAGCCCGGCGACCTTTCCCGCGTCCTTGGTGGCCTGGCGCTGGCTGTCATTGAAATACGCCGGCACCGTAATAACGGCATCGGTGACCTTTTCACCCAGGTACTCTTCCGCCGACTTTTTAAGATTCGTCAGGATAAAGGATGATATCTCAGCAGGGCTGTAGCTCTTGCTCCGAATGCCGATGCGAACATCCCCGTTTTTCGCCTTTTCAATTTTGTAAGGCAGAATCTTGACGTCGTCCTGGACTTCCTTTGAGTCAAATTTTCGTCCGATCAGGCGTTTTACGCCGAAAACGGTATTTTCGGGGTTGGTGATGGCCTGCCTTTTGGCGGTCTGTCCCACCAGCCGTTCACCTTTTTCCGTAATGGCTACAATAGACGGCGTGGTGCGTCCACCTTCCGCATTATTTAATACAACAGGGTCCCCTCCTTCCATGATGGATACACATGAATTGGTGGTCCCCAAATCAATTCCGATGACTTTGCTCATTCCAGCTTCCTCCCTTTCATATTTTTAATATGCAGCAGCAGTTAAGCTGCTTTTGCATTAAGAAAATCTCGTGCTGAAAAATAATTTAAGGACATATTAATTTATGTCAACATATAAATTAATTCCATTACTAATTTTATATTACATAAAATAGTAATACATATAAGGGGGGGCAGAATTAAGACAAATTCAATTCAGGATAGAGTTTTTTGGTACATTCCGGGCAAATGCTGTGGCTGAACCGGGCATCGGACCGCGCTTGAATATACTCTTCGACCAGTTTCTTTCTTCTTTCAGTCTCCTTTCATCATTCTGTTCTTAGAGAAAAAATTTTTTGAAAACTTCTGAAAAGGCATCAAGCACCGTAATCGGGTCTTTCGCCCTGCCAGTTGGGAGTGCCTCCCTGATCTTTCAGGCGCCATTTGGATTCGTCAATACATGCTGAGAGACTCATCGCCGCCAACAGCAGCAGCAATAGAGCCGTTATCAATTTAACAACCATCTGTTTCATCCCCACCTCCAGATTCATGTTTTTGTTTTATTACGCCAGACCATAATCTTCAAACAGGCCACCAGCGTCATTCCGCTTTTTTTTTCTCCAGGGTGCACTTGATTTCCAATACTTCGCCGTTTCTGAAAACGGACAGGTTCAGTTTAACGCCGGGGCTCAGAGAAAGCAGCTCTCTTCTCAGTAGCAAGAAACGCCCCATCGGATGTCCATTCAGCGACATGATGATATCATCGGGTTTCAGTCCCGACTTTTCCGCCGGACTTTCCTTTTCCACTGAAACGACCAGCACACCCCCTTCATGGGGATATTTGAGTTCAAAGGCCTTATTCGGCATCAGCGGCACCGCCTGAATGCCGAGCCACCCCCGTTCCGTTTTGCTCAGAACCAGCATGGGCATAACTTTTTTAACGGTATTGATGGGAATTGCAAACCCGATGGAGTGCGCTTCGCTCACCACCGCCGTATTGATGCCCACCGCTTCGCCATGAAGGTTCACCAACGGTCCACCGCTGTTCCCGGGGTTGATGGCCGAATCGGTCTGGATAAAATCCAGCAGTTTTTCATTGAGACCGGGAGAAATCCGTTCCGTTGCACTGACGATTCCCGATGTGACGGAATGCCGCAATCCCAACGGATTCCCGATGGCCAATACCATCTCACCGATACGCAGCCTATCGGAATTTCCCAGGGGCAGGACGGTCAGCAAATGATCCGGTTCAATGCGGATGAGCGCGGTGTCGGTAACGCGGTCTGCCCCCACAATTCTGGCCGGATATTCTTTTCGCCTTTCTGATAGAACCACTCGGATATCGGTGGCGTTATGAATCACATGGGCATTTGTGAGAATGTACCCCTGTTCGTTGATGATAAAACCGGAACCGAGGCTGTATCCCTCGCTTTGGAAAGGAATCGGCACCTTGAAGGGTATGATATCGAACAGGTTCGAAAGCAAGGGGATTCGGATAATATCATTGGGTGAGACGCCCACATGGGCTTCCTTTTCTTCCAGGTTCCGCGTGTAGATATTTACCACGCCCCCTTTGACCTGTTCGGAGACGTCGGCAAAGGTGTTGCTGTGGATGACCACGTCACCCCGATCCTCAAATGTTTCCCGTTCAACCCACATCTGTTGAAGATCCAGGTCGTTAAAAGAAAGAGCCTTAAAGCTTTTATCGAAAATGGGGTTGTCCCTGCTCACCAGATCGGCGTCCATTCCTTTGGGGGAATTTGAAACCGTACATCCAGGGAGAAAATGTGCCGTTGCCAGAACAAATGCCACCAAAACCAAATTATGAAATGGTCGTTTCATAAAAACCGTTCACCCGCATGGATCCGAAAAATATCGTTCAAACTTTCAGGGAGCGACGACGGCGAGCCTTTCGCCACAATAAAATCCGTGCACCATCCTTTTTGAATACGCCCTTTTCGTTCAAGGCCGAGAAGATTTGCCCCATTTAGAGACGCGCATTTGATCGCCTCTTCGATGGAAAAGCCTGCTTCAAGGAAGAGCTGCAATTCATCAATGACGGCACTGCCATGGTGGACCCCGATGCTGCCTGCATCAGTCCCAACGGCAAGGGACACCCCCAGCCTTCTTGCCAGGGTCATCTGTTCCAGTTGGCATTCCAGATTTTTCATTGCAACCAGGCGTTCCGCCCCTCCTTCATCCACACATGCTCCGCAAGCTTTCATGGCAAAGGCGGTGGGAACCCAGAAAATGCCCATCTCGGCCATGCGCGCCAAATTTCCTTCGCCCATGAAAAAACCATGCTCAACGGAACTGCATCCGGCC
The DNA here is from genome assembly GCA_000179315.1 of delta proteobacterium NaphS2. Classification (GTDB taxonomy): domain Bacteria; phylum Desulfobacterota; class DSM-4660; order Desulfatiglandales; family Desulfatiglandaceae; genus NaphS2. The sequence goes on along the minus strand of ADZZ01000415.1, from coordinate 57,841 downwards.
GCTAGCGCAATCCCCACCGGAAGTCTGCCGTTGGCGTGCACCATGGTTTTGAGCCCCAGATCGGCAGCTACCGCAATCGCTTCTTTCAGCTCATTTATGTGGAATTGGGGCAAAGACTCCTTTCCGAAATGCGTAAGGCTGTTCAATCCTGATTGAATGATTTTGATGTGGTCAATCTGTCTATTTTCGCTGTAAATTCCGTCAGCCAGCCGCCCTTTTAAAAGGGCGCGCCCCACAAAGCTACCATACCTTCCCGGTTTATGCCACGCCTTTCCCGCCACACGAAGAGAGATGGCAGCGTATTGCACATCCATGGCATTCTCTTTGTATCGCTGCGCATACCCGTTCCGATCGCCACCATCCCTCACCGCCAGCACACCGTGGGAAAGCAATTGCGCCAGATTTCGGGAGATGCATTTTTTCGCCGTCTCCAAGTCATCGCTTAATTGCCGCTTTCGAATATCTTGATCAATCGTGCCGGACATGGAAAGGTGTACATGGGCGTCCACCAGCGCAGGGAGAAGTGTATATTCTGAAAAATCAATAAGTTCCGATGGGTTTACAGCACTATGCGAAAACGGCCGGATTTCTTCAAATACACCGTTCCTGATGCGTACAAGGACCTTTTCCCGTGCGGGAGCACCGGTTCCATCTATCATCCAGCCTGCCAGGATTGTCTTTTCAGCGGACATTTTAATTCTCTCCGAAGAAATTCTTTTTCGACCACAGATTGCCGCCAAGGTCAAGTACAAAGCGGAGAAGGGAAAGAAAACGCCCTTGGAAAGGCGTCACGTTTGTGCTAAGAGGCATTCTTTTATATCTTTTTTGAGGCAAAGGCATGACGGAAGATCAAAATAAACACTACTTATCCATTAATGACAAAGAAATCATCCTGGTGGGCACCGCCCATGTATCCCAGGAAAGCGCGGATCTGGTTACAACGGTGATTGAAGAGGAGGCGCCGGATACGGTGGCAGTGGAACTCTGTCAGTCCAGATACCAGGCCATGACCGATAATAACCGCTGGCAAGAAACGGATTTGATCAAGGTGATCAAAGAAAAGAAGGCGTTTCTCCTGCTATCCAATCTGATGCTGGCCTCCTTTCAGAAGAAAATTGGAAAAAAGCTGGGCATCAAGCCTGGTGAAGAGATGCTTCGTGCCGTTCAGGCGGCTAAAGACACGGAAGCGGAGATTCATCTTGCGGACCGTGATGTTCGTACGACTCTGTCCAGGACATGGCGCTTGATGGGATTCTGGACAAAATTCAAACTCCTTTTTCAGCTGATTACCTCCATGGGCGGTGTCGAGGAGATCGAAAAAGAGGATATTGAAAAGCTGAAACAACAGGATGTTCTTGAAACCCTGCTCAGTGAACTGGGAAAAACCCTGCCGGATCTCCAACAGGTCCTCATCGATGAACGGGACCAGTACCTGGCCTACAAAATCAGAACCGCTCCGGGCAAGAAAATCGTCGCCGTTGTAGGCGCCGGCCATGTTCCGGGCATCAAAAAATACTGGGATCAGGAGGTGGACATCGCCGCCCTTGAAACGATTCCTCCAAAAGGAAAATGGGGAGGGGTTCTCAAATGGGGCATCCCCGCGCTGGTCATTGCCTTGATCATTCTCGGTTTCTATATGGCGGGGGCCAATGCGGGCGCCCATATGATCAAATGGTGGGTTCTGGCCAACGCCGTCCTGGCAGGCCTTGGGGCCGCCGTTGCCCTGGCCCACCCTCTCACCATCCTTTCCGCCGTCATTGCATCCCCCGTCACTTCGCTCAACCCCATGGTCGCCGCCGGTTGGGCGGCCGGCCTTGTGCAGGTCTTTCTAGTTAAACCGAAAGTGAAAGACTTTCAACGGCTGCCTGAAGACATTGTATCCGTGAAGGGCTTTTGGCAGAACAAAATCACCCGGATTCTGCTCATTGTGGTTTTGACCAACCTGGGGAGTTCCCTGGGCGCCTTCGTGGCCATTCCCTTGATGGCCAAGGTTTTTTAACTGTGGTATAATGGCCGTATTATAATCAGATCCGATCGGTTCGTTTTCAAAATAATTCCGTAGGCTTCATTCAAAGAATGATTTGGAGAATTGAAAAATGGCTTTCGACCCTCGTTTTGCGTCACCATGTGGTCTGTACTGCGGTGTCTGCGCGATCCGCATCGCTCATCAAGACAAAAACGAAAAATTCAAAGAGCGGCTGGTCAATTTGTACAAAGGAGGCACGGCCGACAAGGGTACGCTCCCCAACAGTGAAAATCTTACCGCAGAAGACATTCACTGCGGCGGATGTTTATCCGACGATCTCTTTATGCACTGCAAACAGTGTGAAATCAGGGACTGTACAAAAGAAAAAGGCATAGACGGATGTCATCAATGTGTTGATTTCCCGTGTTCGTTCATTGATGATTTTTCAATGAGTGTCGGGAAAAAGGTCATTTTGCGGTGCGTGCCATACCGAAAAAAGGTGGGAACCGAAAAATGGATGGCGGACGAGAAGAAACGTTACTATTGTCCTGAATGCGGTAACAAGGTTTTCAGGGGAGTCGTTACATGCAACCGGTGTAAAACCGGACTCGATTTGGATTAAAGATCAAGAGTATCCGCAGGTTCAGTTGTAGACCGCGGCATTTAAAACGCGTTCGGTAAGACCATCCATGTACTCAGCAGCCCAATGCTCAATTTTATACAGAAGAACATCTACCTTCTTATTGATAACGTCTATTTCCTCCATACGTACCCCCGAAACAAAAGGTTTTCAGGGTATTATGAAACTTGGAAATGTGTTTGTTCAGCAAAATCGAAAAATATCGGAAATTGTGATCTTTTTTATATTCAAAAAATCGATCGCACCAAATGCGGAATGTGAGTTAGAAGAAAAAACATTGAAAGATAAATGGACTCGCCTCCCGGGGTCCTGGCTGGAGGCTGGACATGAGGGACGCCCTGAAGGGGCGTCCCTGAAATTGCTATTTTCCTTTTTCGGCGTTTTTGAGCGCTTTGCGCAGCTTGGCTGAACCCGGGTTGCTGACGTCTTTCTTCACGAAAATGTCCACGGGCCTCACCTCTTTTCCATAGTAGGCTTTGTCGTAGTCTTCATTCACCTTCACCATGGAACCATCCAGTGACAGGCCGGCGTAGGCGCCTTGTGCGCGGGAAAAAGAAACCAGGTCCGCGGTCACACCCTTTGCAGCGGCGCCGACACCCACAGGTCCGGCTGCGATGGAACAATCGCCACCCAATTTAAAGGAAGTGCCGTAAAGGGATTCCAGGCCCCGCTGCGTTCTTACCTGCACGATGACGGATGCTGATTCGGCGCCGATCAGCAGACCGAATTTGACGGAACCGAGGCTGTAAAAGCCCGGTTGGCTCCATTGACCCGTTTTGGGGTCCCGAACCAATACCACGCCCCTTCCACCGGAACCGCCGAAAATGAATCCCGCTTTGAGCAGTTGGGGAATAATGAGAATGCCTTTGGATTCACTCAGATGGTTCTTGAACCACTCCATGTCCTTTTCACCCACAAATTCATTGAGCGTTGCCAAAGCCTGATCCACCAGAATCTGAGGTTTCAGATCTTCCTGCGCCATTGCCGGGAGGACCGTTAAAAAGAAGACAGCGACCGCAACCAGACCCATCATACCGCGCAACATCAACTTAACTTTTCTGCTTCCTTTCATTATTCGCGTCTCCTTGTCCTACTGGGCTTGCTTTCCCGCATTATATCCCTGCTGATACGCTTGCTGCTCCGTTTCCTTATGTTTACCATACAGATAACCGCCGCCGGCGCCCGCTGCGCCGCCAATGGCGGCACCCAGGCCCGCATTTCCGGCAATGGCCCCGACAATGGCACCTCCGGCAGCACCCATGGCGCCTCCGCTCAAAGTTCTCTGTTGCGTCTGATCCATACCCGCACACCCGCCCATTACGAGGCAGGCTGCAATCATCAATGCAATTAACGTTTTCGTCATTTCAGGCTCCTTTCTCATAAGGGTTAATCAGGGGTTACACGGATAGGTCTCAACGAGAAACCGAAACCAGGTTTCGACCGCTTCGTCATTTTTGTATTCAGGATGCTTTTTAACCCAATCCATAAACATCTTCAGGATCTTGGCACGTGGCGGTGGCGGATCAGGCGGGCATACCATGGGATCTCCATCGGGACCGGCGTTTTCCGCCACATGATAGTGATAGGCGCCCACCAGGAACCCCATGCAGAAGCTGATGGCCTCTTCCTGAAGGGGATCGCCATCGGGTACGGTACAGATTGTCACCAGATCATCGGTGGTATCGAGGATAAAATCCTTTTCAGAAACCTCGCCGGCCGTGCCCCACCCCGGTGCCAATAGCAGTACCACAAAAAACAGAACCAACCATTTCCCTTTCATCATATATTCCTCCTTTCAAGTTTTGAGGCCGTTTTGAGGCCGATTGATCGCTCTTTCATGAAGCGGAGCGCTTATCCAACCAAAACAATTACTCGCTGAAAGTTCTAAAGATAATCCACCCAAAGACAGCATTCAAGGAAATAATTGATTATTTTTCACTCATTTCAAAATCCATCAATGGTTACAATGCCCGAATTCCGTCTAAAGTAATAAGCATCTCGATGGGTTACACATTTTTCTTATCCTGACGGTTGAACGTGGGATCAATGCGGCACACGTGGGGAAGTCTTGGTGCAAATCGGTCGGGACCCATGAGGATTCGGTTTTTCCCGGAATGGGCAATCCCTTTCAACATCTCCTTGAAAACATATTGGCGAAAAGGATAGAGAAGATACCAGTACGCAAGCCCGGCCACCCCTCTGGTCAGAAAGCGGGAGAGTTGTTGCAGTTCCGTCCCCCCTTCCGGTAGTGCGTGGAGGCTGAATTCCAAAATTGCTTCACCGGGCAGCCTCATCTCAGAGATCAGTGAAAGATATTCGGGCGCGCGAACATCGATGACGCGAAAAAAATCCAACGGATCTCCGGACCTCAGCCGATCCGTATGCGGGCGTCCGCGCCGCAATCCCATCCCCCCCATGATCCGATCCATCACACCGCGAAAAGCCCACAATATCCGGGAGGAGAACCAGCCGTTTTCACCACCGATGCGCACAATGGTTTTCCACAGCTGATCGGGTGCCACATCAACGATGACCCGATATCCTGATTCCACGACCGTTCCGCCGGCATAGGGTGCATCCCCGCATTGGGCCCATTCCGGATAGGCGATGGGCGCGGCATCCGCCCAGCAGGTATCGACACAGTGCTCCTTCACTTTTCCTAAAGCAAGGGCAACGGTTTCCCTGCAACCGAGAAGCCGCTGGGGAATGATGGACCGAATCCGGTTTTCCCGACAGACCACCGGATTTCGCAAACCCTCGGCCAGGGGCTTGGCAATGTGAGAGGGTATAGGGGTAATCAGGTGTATCCAGTAGGAACTGAGGCGAGGCGAGAGCACCGGCATGGGAATGATCCACCGCTTTTTGAGATCGGCGGTTTCAGCATAAATCTCCATAAGCTGCTTGTAGGTTAAAACATCCGGCCCGCCAATATCAAAGGTGCCGCCCTTTGTTTCATCATATTCCAGACAACCTTTCAGGTAGGCCAGAACATTTCGGATGGCGATGGGTTGAACGGGATTCCGGAGCCAGCTGGGGGTAATCATAATGGGGAGACGCTCCACCAGATATCGCATCATTTCGAAAGATGCGCTTCCCGAACCCAGGATCATGGCGGCCCGCAAAAATGTGGTGGGCACATCCCCGGATTGAAGGATCCGAGCCACTTCCGTACGCGAACGAAGATGTTTGCTGAGGGTATCCCCTTCATTGCCGAGCCCTCCGAGATAGACGATCCGTTCAAGGCCCGCAACGGACGCTGCTTTGGCCATGTTCCTGGCCGCTTTTCGGTCGGCTTGGGCGAAATCCTTGTGCCGGGGGTTCATGGAGTGGACCAGGTAAAATGCGGCCCCACATCCTTGGGCGGCGTTCCTGAGCGCGTCATAATCAAGAAAATCAGCCTTGGCCATTTCAAGATTATCGTGCCCCGCCCAAACGCGGGACCTCAGTTTCTTGAGGGAACGGCCCAGCACGCGCACGCGATACCCGGCTTCCAACAAGATCGGTACGAGCCTGCCTCCCACGTATCCCGTGGCGCCGCTGACCAGGACGGGTTTATTTCTCATTAAAACATGCTCCTTAACAGGCATGGCGTACAGGGTGCGGCGGCTATTGGGAAACAGGGTTCAGAAGATCCTGCAAGGCAGCTAAAATACTCGGATGTTGAAACTGAAAACCCGCATTGAGCAGTTTTTCCGGCATGACTTTCTGGCCTTTCAGTAGCACATTTCCGAATTCCCCTTTGACCATGCGAATCAAAAATCCCGGCACCGGCGGCATAATGGCCGGCCTTCCAAGTACCTTTGCCAAAGCTTTTGTCAACTCCTTGTTTTGAACCGGCTCCGGTGCGGTACAATTAAAGGGCCCGAAAAGATCTTCATGTTCCATCAGAAACAGGAAGATGCGAACCAGGTCCGTCTGGTGAATCCAAGAAAACCACTGTTCACCGCTTCCCAAAGGACTACCGAGACCTTTTTTGAATATGGGCACTATTTCGCCCAAAGCGCCGCCCCCCGATCCCAGAACAATACCGAAACGAAACAGCACCACTCTCACTCCGAAGGCTGTTGCTTCTGAAGCAGCCACTTCCCAGTCCCTGGCCACGCCGGCCAAAAAATCCTTTCCCGGCGGGGTATCTTCGTTCAGCGCTTCATCCCCGTGAAAACCGTAGTAACCCACCGCGGAAGCGCTCAAAAGCGTTGTTTTCATGCCGGAACGATTTTCAAGGGCTTTTACCAGATGCGTGGTGGTTTGAATGCGGCTGTCTCGAATGAGACGCTTCTCCGCATGGGTCCAACGCCTGAAAATGGATGCGCCGGCCAGATTGATGACGGCGTCGTGATCGGGTACCTTTTCCTGCCAGGAACCCGGTTTCCCAGGATCCCCCTCAACCATGGAAACCCCTTGGGGCACTACGCGGCTTTTCTTGATTTTTCGTGTCAGCAGTGTCACCGCATGCCCTTTCTTCACCAGGCTTTCGGTCAGCATGGATCCTACAAAACCCGTTCCCCCGGTCACAAAGACACGCATGGTTAACCCTCCTTGGCATCAGGCCTTTTAAGTGCCGACGAGCGGCAGGACTTTTTCGATTCTGAAAAACACCAGAAAGCGGGGACTTCCCTCTTCCTTTTCCGATGAATACTTACGGTTTCTCAGGGTAAACAACAGCTCGGAATCCTGCTCTTCTCCCGTCTTTGTCAAAAAAAGCCTCTTCCCTTTGTAGCCCTTTGCATCTTCCATAAAAAGATAGGCGGCACTGTCATTCCTCTGCAAATTATTGTGGGTCAGTTTGTCGGCCATGATAAACGCCACGGTGCCATCATCCAGAAAATGTGGCTTGGCATAGACTGCAACATCCACCTTACCATTCTTATCCGCAGTTGCCAGAATACCCCGCCCTTCCGTTCCTTCAAAATAATCTTTCAATTCCATTTCTATCTCCTAAAATCATTTATCTAAAATGCTCTTTTGGGTGGTCATCTCCGCCTTCTCATACAGAAAAAGATTATTTTAACGCAATGATTTAAATATACGTTCACATGCCTCAAGGGTCAAGCGGTATAGCGTCTGTATGCGACTTTAAAGCATAAAGCGCTGTAACGGATCCTGTTGACATCCCACTGATTTTGTATGAATATGTAAGAAAGACAGTTCAAACGCAGCGTTTTTGCAAGGAGAGATCAAATGTCAAAGGACAAGGAAATTCTTGTTGGACTGAAAGCCGCCATGGAAGCGGAACTGACCGGTTTCAACTTTTACAAAATGGCGGCAGACAATGTGACAGATGCCGGCGCTAAAAAAGCGCTGTCTCAAATGGCCCAGGAAGAAATGGGACATTTCAAATACTTACAACATCAATATAAAGCGGTGCTGGAAAATGGAGACTATGATTTTGCCAAAGCGTTTATCAAAAAAGGAGAAGATGAAAAGGAAAACCCTATTTTCAGTTCCGCCATCAAAGAACGCATCAAGGACAGCCATTACGAAGTCAGCGTTTTGACCATCGGCATGAAACTTGAGCTGGAAGCCATGATCTTTTACCGCTCTTGCGCCGAAAAGGCGGACGCAAAGGAAGCCAAACAGTTTTACAATGAGCTTGCCGATTGGGAGCAGCAGCATTACAAGGCTTTTGAAAGTGCGCTAAACAGCTTGAAGGAAGAATATTGGACGGCCAATAATTATATGCCCATGTAATCGTTACCCGGAGTCGGCATATGAAGAAATTTTTTTCCGGAAATATAGTGGATGTGGTAAACGGTGAGGTTTTCCCCGGAACGCTTGAGGTCAGAAATGGGAAAATCCATGATATCCACCGGGACAGCCGCACCCATGAGCACTTCATCACACCAGGATTCGTTGACAGCCACGTGCACGTTGAAAGCACCATGATGCCGCCCTCCGAGTTCGCCCGTATCGCCATGGCCCACGGCACGGTCGCAGCGGTTTGCGATCCCCATGAAATCGCCAACGTACTGGGTATTGAAGGTGTTCGCTATATGATCGATAATGCGTCCCTCGCGCCCCTTAAATTTTATTTTTCCGCCCCTTCCTGCGTTCCGGCCACCGCCTTTGAAACCAGTGGGGCGGAACTGACATCGGAAGAACTGAAAACCCTTCTGGCAATGCCCGAGATCAAATTCCTGGGAGAGGTGATGAACTTTCCCGGGGTGATCCATGATGATCCGGCGGTCTTAAAGAAGCTGGAGATGGCAAAGGTCTACGGGAAACCCATTGACGGCCATTCGCCGGGACTGGGTGGCGCGGATCTGGAGAAATATATTTCCCAAGGGATTACAACGGACCATGAGTGTTTTACAAAAGAGGAAGCATTGGAAAAGCTTTCTCTGGGGATGAAAGTCCTCATTCGCGAAGGATCCGCCGCGGAGAACTTCGATGAGCTGATCCCCATCGCCCATGAACACTACCGCAACTGCATGTTCTGTTCAGACGACAAACACCCGGATGACCTGCAGAAAGGGCATATCAACGATCTGGTCAAACGCGCCCTGGCAACCGGTATGGACAAAATGAAGGTTCTTCAGATGGCCTGCATAAATCCAATCACCCACTACGGATTGAACGTGGGATGTCTTCAGAAAGGGGATCCTGCCGATTTCCTGATTATTGATGATTTCGACCAGGTTCGCGTTCAACAGACGATCATTGACGGGAAGATTGTTGCGGAAAGGGGCCGCAGCCGATGGCCCCACAAACCGGCTCGGATTGTGAATCGATTCGCCGCAAAACCGAAGGAGCCGAAGAATTTTTCCGTCCCGGGGCGAACCGGGAGGGTCCATGTCATCGATGTAATCGACGGCCAGTTGATCACGCGAAAATCGGTTCATACCCTGGCGGCCTCAAATGGTAGCATTTCATGCGATCCCGGAAAAGACATCCTCAAGATTGCGGTGGTCAATCGATATGAGGACCGAAAACCGGCCATCGGTTTTGTCAAGAATTTCGGCCTGAAGCAGGGTGCCATCGCCGGTTCCATTGCTCACGATTCCCACAACATTATCGCCGTGGGGGCCGGCGACGACGAGATCTGTGAGGCCGTAAACCTCATTATCCATAATAAAGGGGGTATATGCGCCGTCAGCCGGCAAAAGAAGATCAGGGAAATCCTGCCCCTCCCCATTGCCGGACTCATGAGTGACCAGGATTTCGAAACCATCGCCCGCCGGTATACCCGGCTGGACACCTCGGCAAAAGAGATGGGATCCACGTTGCGTGCACCCTTTATGACGCTTTCCTTCATGGCCCTTCTGGTCATTCCGGAAATCAAGCTCAGTGATCGGGGGTTGTTTGACGGAAACCGGTTTGAATTCATGGACCTGTTCGCAGGATAAGAGAGCTTGGATCGGTACCGCTCATTCGCTGAACTCGAACAATACGAAAAGGTCAATGAAGATTACCGAATTATCGTAAAAAAGGGCACTTCCCCCATCGCCATTATGGCCCCTCACGGCGGCGGCATCGAATTCGGAACCGCGTCCATTGCGGCATCCATCGCTCATCCCGATCACACACTTTGGGCTTTTAAAGGCATCAAACAAACGGGCAACCGAATTCTGCACATCACCAGCACCCGATTTGACGAGCCGAGTGCCTTGATGATTGCCGCAAACGCGCATACGGTGGTCACCATACACGGCTGTAGTGAAAATAGGATGGTTGTTTATGTTGGGGGGAGGCATAGGGAACTTGGGTTACGGATACACGCGTCGCTCCGTCAGGCAGGCTTCAACACCCGGATCAGCGGGAAGTCTGCTTTGCGCGGTGAAAATCCCTCGAACTTGTGTAATCAATGCAGCAGCGGCAAAGGCATACAACTTGAAATATCGGCAGGATTGAGAAAGCGTATGTTTATATGGTCCGGTGAAAACGGTATAAAGGGGAAAAGTGAAAGTTTCCATCGTTTCATCCGTGCTGCAAAAATCGCTTTGGCGCGGTGACGGCGGCGCCTCTTTTTCAGCGCCAAAGGTTTTATGGTCATCTTATTTTTACCCGGTTTCGCCCCGTCTCCTTAGCGTGATACCGCGCTTCATCTGCACGATCGATCAACTTTCGAAGGGAATCCTTGATACCGATCCTGTTTTCGGTGATGCCGATACTGACGGTCACGCGAATGGGGCCCGTTCTCCATTCCACCCGGCTCTCCGCCACCTTGTGCCGGAGTCTTTCACAGGCGACCCTTGCGCCTTCGAGATCGGTTTCCGGCAGGATCACCGCAAATTCCTCGCCACCGTACCGGCAGGGGAAATCCGTCTGTCGAGACCATTCCCTGATAATTTCCCCCATATTCGCCAGAACAAGGTCACCGGCCGTGTGTCCCAGGTTGTCATTGACCTTTTTGAAAAGATCTATGTCGAGCATACAGAGGGAAAGTGCTTTCTGATGCCGCTCCGCCCGTGCCCGTTCCCGATCGAGCGCTTCCATGAAATATCGACGATTGTAAAGTCCGGTCAATTCATCCAGTGTGGCCATTTCTGAAATCTTCCGTTGAGCGGAACGGATCTCTCTTTTGAGTTTTCCCTTTTCCATGACGTTTCGAAAACAGGCGGCGATACTCTCGCGGTCAAAGCGGGATTTGGTCAAATAATCGTCAGCCCCCTCCTGGATCAGACGGTTGGCGACCATTTCGTTTCCCTGTCCCGTCAATATCACCAAGGGAATCTCCTTATCCTTCGTTTTTAGCGCCCTTATGAAATCAAAGCCGTCGGCGCCGGGCAACAAATAATCCAACAGCACCAAGTCAGGAGAAATATCATCCACCAGCTTTATGCCGTCTTCGAACGTTGCAGCGCGGCTCAGCCGAATACCGTCGAAGTCTTCTAAGACCCTTTGGATGTGAGCATAATCGTCGTCGGAGTTTTCAACGGACAGGACATGCAGTTTCTGTTCGATATTGACAATCCTGCTGGTGCTCCCATAGGGCTTGGTCTCGTAATGACGAATGTCTTGAATTTTCTTGACGGTATTCGCAATCCGTTTCCCGGCCTTTTCAATTTCGTCTAAACAAAGTGCGCCTGCATCGGAGTTTTGATCCACATGCCGCATCAGATCGATGTTGCCGAGCAGGACGGAAAGGGGCTGGTTCAGTTCGTGGGCGGTTGCCCCGGACATCTGGAGCAGAACTTTTAGGCGTTCCTCCTCAATGAGTTTTTCCTGCTGATCCAGGATCTTTTCCTTGGCGATCCTGAGGTCCTCTTCCGTTCTCTTTCGAACGGTAATGTCACGAATGGCTGCAAGGCATGCTTCTTGATCTCCCCATTGAATCTCCACGGTTCGCATTTCGCCGATTTTAACTGTGCCGTCTTTATTGATAATATCCAACTCGGAGGTCTCCCCTGCCATCAATGGAAAACCGAAACTGCTGCCGATGAATTGGCTTTTGCTGCGGCCGAAGAGTTTTTCGGCGGTGGGATTTGCCATCAAAACGGTTCCTTCAGCATCCGCCAGAATTATGGCGTCACTTAAGCGGTTAATGATACGCCAGAGCCGATCTTCTTCTTCCTTTCGAACATCGGATTCGCGCTTGATCCGAGTGACGTCGGTCATAATCAGCGTGAAATGTCCGAGTTCGGATGTATACGGCAGCGATTCCATGGCAAAAAACCGGTGATGCAGCGCTAATGGATCGGTATCGGGAATGGCAAACCGTTCGGAACCACGTGATGCCAGCAATTTACTCACCCGCGGGCGATCGTTTTCGGCGAACATGGAGATAAGCGGTACACCCACCAACAGACCGGCCGGTTTGTTGAAAAAGGATGTGCCGGCTTCGTTGACAAACAGAATGCGATCATCCGAGTTAAGCTCAATGATGCCCTGCCGCATGTTCTGCAGTACCAGACCGAAATGTCGATTGCAAAATAGTAGTTCCGCGGTCATCTTCCTCGGCTGAATGGTGTCGGCCCCCAAGATCTCCCCGGAAAAACAGCGCTCTCGAACACCTTCCGGATCAACAAGTACCTGTTTTACATGCTCAGCCATCTGTGAAGGAGGACCCTTTGCTATCAGCGCATCCGCTCCCAGTTCCATCATATCAGGTTGCTCTTCAACAAGAAGGCCGGAAAATATGGCGATATACACGGATGTTGCATCACCTTGATCCCGAATGATCCTGCAGAGGCACTTTCCATCAACGTCCGGAAGAACAAGATCCAGGAAAATAGTCCGTGGCTGGTAGGAATGGATCACATCCAGTGCTGAAAGACCGTCATGGACCACGCGAACCTCGTGTCCGGCGCCTGAGATGATCTGCTCCATGAATTTGCAGATCACGAGATCGTCATCGATCACAAGGATTTTTTGATGCTTGCCGGGTGCGGGCGTTGGCATTGATTTCATCCCGCTCATGACGTTTCTCCACCGAAATCCAGAAGATCGAATGCCTTATTGCCGTCGGAAAAATCGCCGATCAAACGGCGCACTGACGTCGGTATAAGGCGAATCAAGGTTGGCGTTACCAGAACCTCTTCCTCCTGTGCCTGTTGCGGTCTGTCAAGGACATCGATAACTTCCGGAATTGCGTTTTCCGAAAGCCGGGCCTTGAATGCACTTTTTACGTTGTCGATAGTCTTTCTGGACCTGGGAGTTTTCCCCGTCACAAACAATTTCAGAAGCACTTTTTTTCCATGGATATTCTTCCTTGATTCTAGGATTCAGCCTCCACCACAAGAGAGTAGGGCCATTAAATCATAAAAGAGACACCGCTGTAAACAGATCATCTGATTAAAATAACTTCAAAATCCGTTTCACTGCCGTGTGGGCTGTCATAGCGGCGGTTTTTCGATCATTGACAAAACCATTTGTTTATGAGATCAAAACGGCGTTTTATCCCCTTTTTGACGGGGCGCTGAAGCATTCACAGTCCACTGATCTGGAGGCTGTTTTTATGCATGTTATTCTATTGATTATTTTGATCTGTTTCATTTACATCATCGTTCTTATGGGTGGCTTGGCATTACAGTTCACCGGCGTTGAAAAGCCTCGTGCACAGTTTCAAGCCCTTTCCGCCTTTTCCGGAACAGGCTTTACCACCAGAGAAGCCGAAATGGTGGTAAACCATCCCAGACGCCGCAAGATCATCATGGCGCTGATGATCCTTGGCAACGCGGGGCTCATATCCGTCATCGCCACCTTTGCCTCATCACTCAAGAAGACGAACGTTACGGAACTTGCCATCAATCTGGGAATCATTGCGGTTTCCCTCTTCCTGCTCCATCGCCTGGCCACCTACCACAGAGTTGCCCGAAGACTCCGACGACGGCTGGGAAAAATAGTCCGCAGACTGTTTCATTTGGATCAGGTGCATGTGGATGAAGTCCTGGAACAGGGAGACGGCTACGGCGTCATGCGGGTGCTCATGGGTGCCGAATGTGAAGCCACCGGCAAAGACTTGATTCACTCCGGTTTCAGCGAGCACGAGATTTTGGTCCTCTCCATCGAAAGCGACCAGGGAAACATACCCTTTCCCAAAGCCAGCGACCATATCCATTTTGGCGACCGTCTGGTCTGCTATGGTAAAATGAAAAACATGAGAGATTTTTTTTACGGCAACCCCAACGTTACAGAGGAATAATGGACACAAACACGGATATTGCACTCTTCTCAAATGGGACCTTGTGGAACCGAATCAGGAAGACAACGGATGCGGCCCTTCAAACCGGTGCCCTTAAACCGATCATAACCGAGGCGAGCGTGATGCCGGATGGCGGGGTTGATTTTCTGGTTCGCATGGTGGAAAGCCTTGCCCGAAAAGACGCCGAAAAAGTTCTGAAAGCAGGGCGGGACAAGAGAAATGGAGAGAACCCCAACCCCTTTCTCCCCCATGAACAGCCCATGTTTGTAGCCGATGTCTCGGATACCCATCTCTGCCTGCTCAATAAATTTAATGTGATCGAGCACCATCTGCTCATTGTGACACGCAAATTTGAGCATCAGGAAACCCTTTTAACGGTTCGAGACTTTCAGGCGGGCTGGCGGTGCCTGGCTGAATTTGACGGACTTGTTTTTTATAACGGCGGAAAAGTGGCGGGGGCAAGCCAGGATCACAAACATCTTCAACTGATTCCGCTACCCATGTCATCATCGGGGCATCCGGTGCCCGTGGAAAGCCTCATGGAAAGGCGGCAGGAAAACCCGGGGGTGATCCCCGGGCTACCGTTTCTGCATGCTTATAAGCGATTTTCTCCCATGACCGGCATGCCCCACGATGCGGTAGGTCAAACCCTTCATCAGATGTATCGCCTTATGCTGCAACAACTTGGCATGAACCCGTTTTCCGAACGCGACGAGACCTTGCAGTCGGGCCCTTACAATCTACTTTTCACCCGAGGATGGATGCTGCTGGTCCCCCGGTCCAAGGAATTCTTTGAATCCATCTCCGTCAATGCCATCGGCTTTGCCGGTGCGCTGCTGGCCCGCAACCCGGAGGAGATGGATCTTATTGAAAAAAAAGGCGGCATGGAAATGTTACGGCATACCGCCTTTGCAAGACCGTAGGGGTACCCCCCTGTGGGTACCCGCCCCTGGGCAACCACGGGGGGTTGCCCCTACTTCTTTTCTTTTTGTTCGCTCGCCAGATGCACCGCCGATTCCGTTGGGTTGGTGGCGCGGAGTCTTTCCTTGGCTTCTTTCACCTCTTCCTCGGTGCCATGGAAAATCACCAGAAAGTTGTCGGCTTTGACGGCCTTTTCATATTTCAGGACGCTGTTCTTTGGGATGCCGATGCTGTAAAGGCCCGCGCCCAGGGCGCTTAAGCCACCAATGCTTCCGAAAATCTATTTTCCGATAACGTGTTTCGCAATAACGGTCCTCTGAATTTCAGAGGTCCCTTCGTAAAGGGTAAACACCCGGGCATCCCGATAATACCTTTCCACCGGATACTCTTGAATATAGCCATATCCCCCGTGAATCTGCAGGGCCTGGTAGGCTGTCCTGTTGGCCATTTCCGAAGCAAATACCTTGGCCATGGAAGCGGCGGCCGTGTAATTCTCGCCGCGGTCCCGCATGGCGGCCGCATTGAAAGTCAACAGTCTCGCCGCTTCAATCTGGGTGGCCATATCGGCGATCATCCATCTGAGTCCCTGAAACTGTGATATGGGCCTGCCGAACTGGACCCGTTCATTTGCATAACTCACCGCCGCATCGAGGCAGGCCTGCGCCACGCCGAGGGACTGGGATGAGATCCCGATGCGGCCGCCGTCAAGGGACGTCATGGCAATCACGAATCCGTCCCCTTCCTGCCCGAGCAGGTTTTCCGCCGGAACACGGCAATCTTCAAAAATCAATTCCACCGTGTCGGATGCGCGAAGCCCCATCTTTTTCTCTTCCTTGCCCACGGAAAACCCATTGGTTCCCTTTTCCACCACAAAGGCGCTGATGCCGCGATGTCTCTTGTCCGGGTCCGTATAGGCCGTTACCACCGTCACATGGGAGTTCTTGCCGGTGGTAATGAACATTTTGTTGCCGTTGATGATGTAGCTGTCGCCGTCTCTGACGGCTTTGGTTTTCTGGCTTACGGGATCAGACCCCGCGCCCGGTTCCGTCAGGGCAAAGGAGCCTATAATTTCCCCCGTTGCAAGTCTCTTGAGATATTTGTCTTTCAGGTGATCGGAACCGAAGAGATTGATGGGACCGCAGGCAACGGAATTGTGCACCGACATGATCACCGCCGTGGACGCACAGGCATAGGCAATCTCCTGAAGGGCCAGACAATAGCTCACCGTGTCCACGCCGGCGCCGTTGTACTCTACCGGCGCATTCATGCCCAGCAGGCCCAGCGCTCCCATCTTCTTGAGATTTTGGGCGGGGAATTCGCCGGTGAGATCTCTTTCCGCCGCGGTGGGCAAAACACTCTCCCGTGCAAACTCTCTGACCATGGCGCGAATCATGCGCTGTTCTTCATTGAGTTGGTAGGCCATATTCCCCTCTTCCGTCAAGGTGTATAGAGTACCACCAGGAGCTCCGCCTTTTCTGCGCTGATGTTCTTCAATTTGTGAACAATGGAAGAATTGAAATGGAGGCTCTCCCCCGGCCCCAGAATATTTTTGTTTTCTCCCACCATCACTTCGATTTTTCCTTTGATCACATACTGGAATTCTTCTCCCAGATGCTGGTACCCCACCGGCTTGTGTTCGCTTTTGGGATCGATGAACACCTTGAAAGCTTTCAGGTGCTTATGCCTGGCTTCCGGCGTGAGGGTCTCATAGCTGTAGTCCTCGGTCCGCTTCTGGTAACCTTCGGCTGATTTTTCACCGGCGCGCTTCTTCTCTTCCAGCAACAAAAGACTTGAATCCACTTCGAGCGCCCTTGAGAGCTGAAGGATCACCGAGACGGGGGGCATCACCTCCCCTTTTTCAACCCGGGAGATAAACCGGGGGTTGAGGCCCGTTTCATTGCCCAGGTGTTTTAGGGTCAATTTTTTCTCTTTCCGCAACTTCATGAGTCGCTTGCCGATGGGTTGGTCTTTTTTGATACCCGCCATGAATCCCTCCCTCGCTTTTTGCCTATTCATTCTGATGGATCATCTTTATTCTTGGATAGCTTGTAGGCCTTGACCATTCGCAAAACAAAACCCAAAACCAGGGTAGCACTGATGAGAATCATGAGATTGGCAGAAAAAAAACCCATGATAAAGGAATAAGGATCATCCATCCCGTAAGCGGAAACCAGCAGTAGAATTCCAAAAGCAATGAAAAAACAACCCACAAAAATCAGAATGGTTTGGCGAACCCACCAGAAGATACCGAACATGAACCTCGCTTTTTCCTTATAAGGACTATTCTTCGTCGGGAAGCCCCGCAAGTGCCGGGAAGACAAGGCCTTCGCAGGCTGAATAAGGATCCAGGGACCCTTTCACAATGGCATCAACGGCACGATCGAATTCGCCGGTCTCGGTCAATTTGTCCAATACTTCCTCGAACAAACGGGCTTTGATCATTTCAACCATCTCCTGGCGAACCCTTTCGGGACTTCGCCTGGATTTCAATCCTCCCGCGGTTTGCTCTAGATAGCGTGCATGTTCATCCACCGCGGCCAAGAAATCATCCACACCTTTGTCAAAGACGGCCTCAACCTTGATGATAGGTGGTTTCCACAGTCCCTTATCAAATTTTTTCTGATCCATTTCAATCATCAATCTGAGTTCGTTGAGGGTTTTATCGGTCCCTTCGCGGTCGCTTTTGTTGATGAGGAAAATATCGCCTACTTCCAGAATCCCCGCCTTGATGGCCTGAATATCATCTCCCATGCCGGGAACCACGACAATTACCGTTGTGTGGGCGCTACGCACCACATCCACTTCATCCTGGCCCACACCGACGGTTTCAACCAGGATCACATCTTTTCCCATGGCATCCAGGATGTCGATGGCGCTTCGCGTGGACTGGGTCAATCCGCCGAAATGTCCCCGTGTCGCCAGAGACCGGATAAACACCCCGGAATCCATGCTGTGCCGCTGCATGCGCACCCGATCTCCCAGAATGGCGCCGCCGCTGAAAGGGCTGGTGGGATCCACCGCCAGGACGCCGACGGTTTTGCCCCGTTTTCTAAGATGGGCCACCATCTGGTCTACCAGGGTGCTCTTGCCGACCCCCGGTGCACCGGTAATGCCGATCACATAGGCGTTTCCCGTATACGGATAGAGCTCTTTCAATGCCTCACGCACCTCAGGCATGCCGTCATCCACATCCCGGATGAGCCGTGCCACCGTACGGACGTCGCCGCTTGTTACCTTTTCCACCAGATCTTTCATTATGGAGGCTCTCTTTATCTGGGCTTTACATTTTCCTTCACCCATTTGACAATCTCATCCAGGGTTGCTCCCGGCGTAAATATTTCCCTGACGCCGGCGGATTTCAATTTTTTGATATCCTCATCGGGAATAATGCCGCCGCCGCACACCACAATATCCTCGGCGCCCCTTTCCCGCAGCAGTTCAACAACCGTCTGAAAAAGATATTTGTGGGCGCCGGCCAGACTGGAAAGGCCGACCATATCGACGTCTTCCTGAATGGCTGCTTCCACGATTTCCTCGGGAGTCTGATGAAGCCCCGTGTAGACCACCTCAAAACCGGCATCGCGGTAAGCCCGCGCAATGATTCTGGCCCCCCGGTCATGCCCGTCAAGCCCCGGCTTGGCAACCATCACTCTGACTCTTCGTTCGTGTTTCATAATTCCCTCTCCAAATCAATAAATCCCCGGATCGCGATAGGAACCGAACACATCCCTGAAAACATCACAAAGCTCCTGAAGCGTTGCGCCGGCTTTGACCGCCGTTATGAGATGTTCCATAACATTTTCGGTTCCCGTGCAGGCTTCCCCGACTTTTTCGAGACATTGCTTAAGCGCTGCACCGTCGCGGTTTTCTTTGACGCGATGGGTCTTTTCAATTTGAATGGTCTCTAGGGCCTCGTCAATTTCCAGCACCTCCACGGGAATGTCCTCTGCATCGATGGCGTACTTGTTCACCCCCACCACGGTCTTTTCATGGTCATCAATCTGTTTCTGATAATGATATGCTGCATCGGCAATTTCCTGTTGTGGAAAATTTTGTTCGATGGCAGCCAGCATACCGCCCATATGGTCAATCTTATGAATAAGTTCGAATGCTTCCTCTTCCATCTGGTTGGTAAGGGTTTCCACGAAATAGGAACCGCCAAGGGGATCAATGGTGTTGGCTACTCCTGATTCTTCGGCGATAATCTGCTGGGTTCGAAGGGCGATGGTGGCTGCCTCCTCCGTGGGAATGGCCAACACCTCGTCCAGGGAATTGGTATGAAGGGACTGGGTCCCTCCCATCACCGCAGCAAGTCCTTGAAGGGCCGTTCTGACCACATTGTTGTAAGGCTGCTGGGCCGTCAGGGAGCATCCCGCCGTTTGGGTATGAAAGCGCATCCACAGGCTTCTAGGATCTTTTGCGCCGAACCGTTCTTTCATGATCCTGGCCCACATGCGCCGGGCAGCCCTGAATTTGGCCACTTCTTCAAAAAAGTCCAGATGAGAGTTAAAGAAAAAGGAGAATCGCGGGGCAAATGCGTCCACGTGCAGACCCCGTTCCAGCGCTTTTTCCGTATAGGCGATACCGTCCGCCAGGGTAAAGGCCAGCTCCTGCACGGCCGTTGAACCCGCTTCGCGAATATGATATCCGCTGATACTGATGGTGTTCCAGCGGGGCACCTCTTTTGTGCCGAATTCCACCGTATCCGTGACAATACGGACGGAGGGCTCCGGGGGGCACATAAAGGTTTTCTGCGCCACAAATTCCTTTAGCATATCGTTTTGAATGGTGCCGCCCAGGACTTTTCGGTCGATCCCGCGGTGTTCAGCCATGGCGATATACATGGCCCAGATGACCGCGGCCGGCGGGTTGATGGTCATGGAAGTCGTGATCCGGTCGATGGGAAGCCCAGAAAACAGATCTTCCATATCTTTGAGGGTATCGATGGCCACGCCACATTTGCCGCATTCTCCCCTGGCCTTGGGTGAGTCCGTGTCATAACCCATCAAGGTGGGCATGTCAAAAGCCGTTGAAAGCCCGGTCTGCCCTTCACGGACCAGGAGATGAAAACGCCGGTTCGTGTCCTCGGCGGTTCCCAGGCCCGCAAACATGCGCATGGTCCAGAGGCGGCCCCGGTACATGGAAGGCTGTACCCCCCTGGTAAACGGGTAATCGCCGGGAAATCCGATATCGGCGGCAAAATCCTGATCTTTAAGATCGGCGGGCGTGTAAATATCGGCGATTTTTTTATCGGAAACCGTGGAAAACCTTTTCAGGCGCTCGGGTTTTTTAGCGAAAACCTTGCCCAGCTTTTTCTTCCATGCGGCGTACTTTTCATCAATGTCCTGAAAAATCTTCGGATTGAAGGTCAGGGCCATGCTTACCTCCTTATGGTATTTTCAGGTGCAGGGTATCAGGGGTTATGGACTAAGATTTCATATTCTGAATATCAAAAGCATGGTTACACTCACCGACTTATCCCTTAGTGAGGTTCTTTGCCACCACGAGACGCATAATCTCGTTGGTACCTTCATAGATCTGGCAGATCTTGGCATCCCGCATGTGGCGTTCCATGGGATATTCTTTGCTGTACCCGTAGCCTCCCAGAATCTGAACCCCTTCAACGGAGGCTCTCATGGCCGCATCGGATGCGTACATCTTGGCCATGGCGGCTTCTTTCTCATAAGGCTTCTTGTGGTCTTCAAGCCAGGCCGCTCTGAGCGTCAACAGTTCGGCCGCATCCAGTTCCGTGGCCATATCCGCCAGTTTCCACTGAATGGCCTGAAAGCTGGTGATCGGTTTTCCGAACTGCTCCCGGGTTTTGGCGTAGGACACCGCATCTTCCAGAACCGACCGGCCGATACCGATGGCCTGGGACGCAATGCCGATCCGTCCGCCGTTCAGGGTAGTGAGCATCTGTTTAAACCCTTCGCCCTCTTTCCCCAAGAGCGCATCAGCGGGGACTCTTGCGTCTTCAAAAATCAGCTCCGCGGTCCCCGAAGCCAGAATGCCCATTTTCTCTTCCACACGCCCCACCTTGAATCCGGGAGTGTTTTCCAGGTCCACCACAAAGGAACTGATCCCCTTGTACCCTTTTTCCTTGTCCGTGACGGCGGCAATGACGGCAAAGCGTGCCACATTGCCGTTGGTAATGAATTTCTTCTCGCCGCTGATGATCCATTCAGCATTGTCTCTTACGGCAATGGTCCGCATGCCTGCAGGATCGGAACCGGCACCCGCCTCCGTCAACCCGTAACATCCCAGGTATTCCCCCGAAGCACAGGGATGAAGGTATTTTTTTTTCTGATCTTCAGTGCCATAGGCATATACGGGAAAACAGTACAGGGAGTTGTTGACGCTCATGATGACGCCGGTGGAGGCACAACCTTTGGATATTTCGATGAGGGCCAAGACATAACTCACATAGTCCATGCCGCCGCCGCCATACTCCTCAGGCACGGCAATACCCAACATCTTCAATTCTCCCAGTTGCTTCACAATATCGGCCGGATGGGCGTGGGTTTCATCCAGTTCCGCAGCCTTGGGCCGAATCTCCGCATCGGCAAAGCGCGCCGCCATCTCTTTGACCATCTGCTGCTCTTCGGTTAAGGCAAAATCCATGGCTATACCACCAGCCCCCCCTTGAACTCCGGTTTTCTTTTTTCCAGAAAAGCCGTCATTCCCTCTTTTCCATCCGGGCTCGACATGGACAGGGCAAAACCGTCCGCCTCCATAAAGTTTCCCGTACGAACGTCCACGTCAAATCCGCGATCAATACAGTTTTTGATGGCTTTCATGGAAACCCGTCCCTTGCTCGCCATCAATTTTGCGGTTTTCATGGTTTCTTCCCACAGGGCATCGGCGGGAAACACCTTGTTGACCAGGCCGATGTCTTTGGCTTCCTGTGCGCTGATGATCACGCCGGTCAGGCATAGCTCTTTTGCCATTGCTTTACCCACCAGACGGGAGAGCCGCTGTGTGCCGCCGAATCCGGGGATGATGCCCAAGGTGACTTCCGGTTGGCCGAATTTGGCATTTTCGGATGCATAGATAAAATCACAGGCCATGGCGGTTTCCGTGCCGCCGCCCAGGGCGAACCCATTTACACAAGCGATAACCGGTATTGAAAGATTTTCCAGTCGAAACATAAATTTTTGTCCCGCCCTTGAAAACTGTCGGCCCTGCAGTGGCGTAAAGGTCGACATGTGGCCGATGTCCGCCCCCGCGATAAAGGCTTTATCGCCATTTCCGGTCAGCACCAGCACTTTGGCGACACCCTCCGACTCGATTTTGTCCAGGGCTTCACCCAGTTCGGCCAGAACCGCGGGATTGATGGCGTTGAGGGCCTTGGGCCGGTTGATTTTGATGATCGCAATGTTTCCGTCTTCTTCGCAGATAATATTATCAAATGACATGATATTTTCCCCCCAACTTATTTAAGTATTTGACAATCGTTGCCGGTTTCCAAACCGCCAGTCTGAAACCGGCACCTGTAAACGGTTGATCAGCATGCCTCCAGAATCATCGCCATCCCCTGACCGCCGCCGATGCAGAGGGAAGCCAGTCCCAGCTCCACATTGTTCCGCATCATCTCACAGATGAGTGTCAACACGATGCGGGCACCGGAGCAGCCTATGGGATGCCCGATGGAGATGCCGCTGCCCAGCCGGTTGGTTTTTTCCATGTCGCACCCAAGTTCCCGGACACAGGCGATGGCCTGGGATGCAAAGGCCTCATTGAGTTCAATGGCGCCGAAATCGTTTATGGTCAGGTTTTCCCGTTTGAGCAGTTTTCGTACAGCCGGTATGGGGCCGAGACCCATGTAGGCCGGATCCGTTCCCGCGGATGCGTAGGAACGGATCTTAACCAGCGGTTTCAAACCCATATTCTTTGCCTTTTCAGCCGACATGATCAGCAGTGAGGCTGCAGCATCGTTGATGCCGGAGGCATTTCCCGCCGTCACGGTACCATCTTTCTTAAAGGCCGGTCGCAGTTTGCTCATTTTTTCCACCGTGGTATCCATGGGCCGTTCGTCCGTATCGAAAACCAGCGGATCTTTTTTCCGCTGCGGTATCACCACGGGGGCGATTTCATCCTTGAAAAGTCCTTCCGCAATGGCTTTTCTGGCACGCTGGTGACTCATTGCGCCCAGTTCATCCTGCTCTTCCCTTGAAATGCCGTATTTTTCGGCAATATTCTCTGCCGTCAGTCCCATATGGTACCCATAAAAAATCTCAAAAAGACCGTCCATCACCATCAAATCCACCAGTTCCGCGTTGTTCATTCGCGCACCCCATCGGGCCGCGGGCAAAGCGTAGGGAATGAGGCTCATGTTTTCCATACCGCCTGCCAGAACCACATCCGCTTCACCGGCGGCAATGGACTGGGCCGCCAGGGCAATGGCCTTCATGCCGGAGGCACACACCTTGTTCAGGCTAAACGCGCTGGTTTCCTTTGCGATTCCCGCCCTGATCATGGCCTGACGGGCCACATTCTGCCCTTGTGCCGCACCGACCACGTTCCCCATAATCACTTCATCCACTTCAACGGGCGCAAAACCATCATCGTAATCATAACCCTTTTTTTCCAAATCAATCATGCCGAGCCCTTTCAGGGCATCGGGCTCGCAGGCCGTCAAATTTTCGGTGGCCACCGGCTTTAACTGTACGCTTTTGAGGGTCTCTTTCAGTACCAGGGCCCCCATATCCACCACCGGTGTCGATTTCAACGTTTTTCCGAATGTCCCTACCGGGGTTCTCTTTCCAGAAACAACAACCACATCTCCCATTTCTCATCTCTCCTGAATTTTATTTTTCGTTATAGACCACCAGCGTAACCGCTTCGCCACCTCCCAGACAGAGGGAGGCCTGACCCACTTCCACATCCCTGTCTTTCATGGCGTAAATCAGCGTGGTTAAAACCCGCGCTCCGCTGGCGCCGATAGGATGTCCAATGGCCACGGATCCGCCGTGAACGTTGACCTTTTCCGGATCAATGCCCAGTTCCCGGTTAACGGCTACCGAAGACGTGCTGAACGCCTCATTGATCTCGTGCAAACCGATATCCTGAACCGTGAGGCCATCCTTTGCCAGTACTTTCGGAATGGACAAAATGGGTGCCACCAAAACGTATTTCATATCCAAACCGGAGGCACCCTGCGCTCCCACCCGAACCAAGGGTTTTAATCCCAGGGCATCCGCTTTTTCGCGGCTCATGACCACCAGAGCGGATGCGCCGTCGGAAATTTTGGAGGCATTTCCGGCCGTCACCAGACCTTCTTTCTTAAAAGCCGGGCGAAGTTTCTTGAGGCCTTCCATGGTGGTGAGGGGCTTTCGGGTGGCGATTTCGTCGGTATCAAAGATTACCGGGTCACCTTTCCGGGTCGGAATCTGAACGGGAACAATCTCCGCCTTGAATTTCCCATATTCTTGAGACTTCCACGTTTTTTCATAGGAATTCAATGCAAATGCGTCTGAATCTTCACGGCTTATATCATATTTTTTCGCAATCAGCTCCGCACTGATGCCCATGTGAAAATCATTTACATGGTCCCACAGGCCGTCATGCACCATGCCATCGACCATCTTGCCGTTATTCATGCGATATCCGGTTCTGGCTTTCGGCAGCATGTAAGGACAGAGGTTCATATTCTCCTGCCCCCCCGCCACAATCACATCCGCATCACCACAAAGAATGGCCTGCGCCGCCAGCATCACGGCCTTAAGGCTTGAACCGCATACCTTATTAACGGTAACGGCGCCCACTTCCCAGGGCAGACCCGCGCGGAGCATGGTTTGACGGGCCGGATTCTGGCCCAGTCCGTGGGGAAGGACACTCCCCATGATCACTTCGTCCACATCCTTATGGTCGACCCCTGCCCGCTTAAGCGCCTCCCGGATGACCAACGCACCTAAATCCGTGGCGGAAACATTGCTCAGGGAACCGGCAAAATCACCTACAGCGGTTCTGCAGGCACTGACAATCACAACTTCTCTCATAGAATTTCCCCTTCTCTAAAAAACATCTTCTTGGATGGTGAAACATATCCTAAAAATAGATCATCAATATATAGTAAAGGAGCTGTTTTCAAGTCAAGACAATTCACTTCCCTGTAATGTACCGCTTCTTGTTGGTTGACGCCCAACCTTTGATCTTTTAAAATTCAATGTTGAGCCATGGTTACCATTCTTCAATCATCGTTCCTTTTTCCACATTTGATATCTACTTTTTGAATATCCCTTTTAAGGAGATACCCCATGAGCAACCCGACCAGAACGCCTTTTTACGGGGAACACCTGGCACTGAAAGCCGATATGGTCGAATTCGGTGGATGGCAAATGCCCATCATGTATCCTGACGGCATTGTTCAAGAACATCTGAATACTCGCCTGGGAGCGGGTCTTTTTGATGTCAGCCATATGGGCCGTTTTATCATTCGGGGGAAAGACGGCCTGGCGTTTCTTCAGCACGTGCTGACCAACAATGCCGCTGCCCTCGACATTTATAGGGTGGGCGCACAATACACCCTGATCCCCACCGAAACAGGTGGGGCGGTGGATGATGCGTATCTGTATCGATTCCGGCAAGATCAATTTCTTCTGGTGGTGAATGCCGCAAACCGGAAAAAGGACTGGCAGCATTTTCGGCAATTCATGAACGATTTTCATGGGCTTGAACTTCTGGATCATACGGCGGAAATGGCCATGCTCTCCCTTCAAGGCCCGAACTCCCGCGAAATTCTCCACAACATCATATCCCATGGTCAGCTTCCAGAGCCCAGAAGGAACGCTGTCAGCACCGTTTCTATTTCAGGAACCGAAGTGTTGCTGGCTTGCACCGGCTACACCGGAGAACCCATCGGTTTCGAACTGTTTATGGAGCGTGCCCATGGCCCGGGGATATGGCGGCGACTGTTGAATGAAGGAGCAACGCCGGTGGGGCTTGGCGCCCGTGATACCCTGCGCCTCGAAGCAGGACTTCCCCTTTACGGACACGAATTGGGCGTGGATACGGACGGCGGGGAGATCCCCATATTGTCCTGTCCCACTGCAAAACCGGCCGTCAGCTTTTCACCGCTCAAAGGCGATTTCGTGGGAAAACAGGCCCTCAAAAACCAGTTTAAGGACCTGGAAAGAATCATCAACCATGATTGTCAAAATCTTGCCCATTTGCCGCGAATAATCCGACCCATCGCCCTCATTGAACGGGGGGTTGCGCGCCCGGGATCAATGGTCCTTAAGGAAGGGAACCCCGTCGGCGTCATCACCAGCGGCACCATGGCGCCCATGTGGCTGATGGAAGGGGACGGGGCGGAATCGACGATGACCGATAATCACGGCCTTCGTGCCGTCGCGCTGGGATATGTGGACAGCCACGTGCAAATGGACAACCCCCTCCATGTGGAAATCCGCGGAAAAAGGATTGCCGCCACGGTCGTTCCTTTTCACCTGCGATCCGACATGCCTCCCTACGCTCGACCGATCCTTCACAGTCATATGGTTTGATTCAATATCCACGGAGGTGGTTTCTTCCTGCCACCGCTGACATCCTTCATGACCAAACCCAGCACAACCTCCTTGGCCGTTCCGCCTCGACCGGTGATCCAGACATCCAGCAAAAACCCATTTAAAACAAGTTTCTTAGGCAACAAAACGGCTTGGTAGGTGTTTTTTGCCTTGGTCACCGAAAAAACTTTACGTATGCCAAACCCCACGGGAAACCCCACCACCCCCGCATACCGCTGTCCCCAGACGCAGGCGGCGTGAAAGGCGGCATCCAGAGGGAACGGCGAACCCAATATGCCGTCCGTTCCTCCGTTCTCCGGGGCATAGACTGTTGCTGTGACCATTTCTTCCCACAGGGTTACCCCCTCTCTCAAATTGTGGTAAGCGGGGCCGAAGGGAACAAGCCTTTCGTATACGGTTTCAGACGGAACATGATATCCAGTGGTTTTGGGCATGTGGAACCGCCGCGGCGACGGTTTCCCTAATCCGTCTCCGAAACATAAGACCGCATGTTCTTTGGTACGCGTGATTTTCGCTTTTTTTGACTGCGTCTTGGTGAGGAGCTTTGAAACCACCCTGCCATCATCCTGAATTTCGAGATCGTTAAAAGCCCGGATTTCGTTCACCCCATTTTCGATGGGCAAAAATTTATCAAAGCGGGCATTGCCCATGGCGTTTACCGGCGTTTCAGGCAGGTGGGCCTGCGTGGATGCCGCCAGTACTTCCATGGCCTCCACCGCGGGCAGAACCGCCCTGCCCTGAAATTGATGGTCCATGAGGTAAGGCGGGACCTTAAAATTGAGCAGAAGCCTTATGCGCTCCTTTATTTTGGAAAGACCTTCCATAAGTGACGGGTTTTTTCGTCGATGGCGACCGGTGTTCCCTTTTCGTTCAGGGCGCAATGGCGCGTGAATCCCTTGCAGACGATTTGTTGCGTTTCTCCATGGGTGATGATGTAGTCAAAGAGGAGCCGAACCCGTTCAAGCTTTCCCGGAGTTGTGTAGATTCGCAGAGGGTCATCGTATCTGAGGGAGGAATGGTAGGTGACACCCACCTCAATGATGGGATAGATGCGCCCGTCGGACTCGATCTCCCGGTACGGATAGGCCGTATCCCGCATGAGGGAGGCTCTCCCGAGCTCAAAAAACCGGAAATAGTTGGAATGGTATACAAGACCTGAGCGATCCGTGTCCGCGTAGAGCACGCGGCTCGTGCAATGGTGCCAAACACGGCCGTCCGTTTCATTTCTCACGTAGGGTTTGTTTTCCTCTAAGGGTTTGGGAACGAAGGGTTTGGGACGCATGTTATACTCCTCGAAATACGATACAGCAGTTGGTTCCGCCGAACCCGAAAGCATTGGAAAGAAATATCTCGTGATTCATTTTCCGGGCATGGTTCGGGACCACATCAAGTCCTTCAAATGCGGGGTCGGGAATGTAATTGATGGTTGGCAGCATCATTCCCTGCTGCATGGCCTCGATGCTCAATGCCCCTTCAATGGCGGCAGCGGCGCCCAAGGTATGCCCGATCTGGCTTTTGTTGGAAGAAAAGGGCATTTTTTCAAGATGGCCCTCAAAAACACGCCGAAGGCACTCCACCTCAGCGGCATCCCCCCTGCGGGTGGATGTGCCGTGGGTGTTGACGTATTGAATATCGTGGGGTGCAAGCCCGGCATCTTCCACGGCTTCACGCATGGCCCTCTCCACCGTATCCGGATTGGGCCGGGTAAAATGAAAGGCATCCGACGACCAGCCCACCCCAAGCACTTCAGCCCTCGGCTTCAGCCCATAGACGGAAAGCATTTCCTCCGCCGCCAGAACCAGTACGCCTGCACCTTCGGAAAGGACAAATCCTTTTCGATCTTTGCTGAAAGGCCGCGATGCCAGCGAAGGATCGTCATGGGCACGATCTTCAGGAAGAATTTTGATGGTGGCATTCATGTTTTCAAATCCGTGGATAATCTCCGGCATCAAACAGGTATCCACACCGCCGGCCAGCACAAAATCGCAGTCTCCGTCCCGAATCATGCGAGCACCCACCCCTACTGCGTAGTTGCCTGACGCACAGGCCCCCTGGGGCGAAAAAACGGGACCCGTGAACTTCAGCAGCATCCCTGCCTTTCCGGACGGCAGGTTGGCACACAGGTTGGGCAGCAGATAAGGGCTCACTTTCAGTGGCCCCTTGTTGACATAATTGTCCATGGCAATGCGAAAGGCATCGGTCCCATTCAAGGCCGATCCCACCATGCAGGCGGTTCTGGGCGCCGTTTCCTTGTCCATTTCAAGACCGGCGTGCAGCAGCGCCTCGCGGCAGACGGCAACGGTGAGAAGCACGAAATCCGCGTTCCAGTTGTAAACTTCTTTTGCATCGGCAAACGCGAGTTCTTCGGCATTCCAACCGGGAATTTCCCCCACCACATTGCTGAGGGCATCCACCCGGCAGCGGGTCACCTTTCTGAAACCCGCATTCCCCTTTACCGCGCGTCTCCATGTTTCAGGAAAAGTCTTTCCCAGCGGGGTTGCCGCGCCGTAACCCACCACAAAGACCCGTCTGTTTTCGGGTGCTTTCATACTTCCTCCCCGAGCCTACTTTTCAGGCGATTTTTCGAAACACAACACATGCGTTACAGCCGCCGAATCCAAAGGCATTTTTCAGTACAAATTCCTGGTCCAAATTTCTCGCCCCTTCGGGAACGCAGTCCAACGCCATCCCGGGGTCCTCGGTATAATTGATGGTAGGCGGCAACGTTGCATGTTTCATCCCCTCCATGGCCAGAATGGATTCGATGGCGCTGGAGGCGCCCATGCAGTGCCCCGTAACCGATTTATTGGCGCAAACCGGTGGAATTTTTTTGCCGAACACCGCGGAAAGTGCGTCAAATTCCACCCTGTCCCCCACTTTGGTGGAAGTGGCGTGGGCGTTCACAACGTCCATATCCGCCGGCTGCAACCCGGCATCATCAATGGCCTCCCAAATGGCCCGTCGCACGGTTTCAAAATTGGGGGCCACAAAATGAGTGGCATCCGAGGTCATGCTCCAGCCGGCCAGTTCAATATCATAATGCAGTCCATGGGCATCCGCAAACTCCTTTGTGGCGAGGATAACACTGCCCGCACCTTCGGATACCACGAATCCCCGGCGATCAACGGAAAAAGGCCGGCTGGCCCGTTGCGGCGGCTCCGGGGGTTGTCCTTCTTTGGGACCATAGGTACCGTTCATGGTGTAGAATCCCGCCACGATCGGTTCCACCAGCGGAAAATCCACGGCGCCGCAAATGACCATATGGGCCCGGTCCTGATCCAGCAGCATTTTTCCCACGATCATGGACGTGACGCCCGTGGCGCAGGCCGTGATGGTGGCGGTAATGGGCCCGGTGGCGCCCGTCAGAATGGAAACCTTCCCTCCCACCATGTTGATGCAGGCATTGGGGTTGGTAAAGGGGTGGGGCATTCGGCCTTCGCCAATCATTCTCCGGTCCGCTTTCAGCACCGCATCCAGCCCCCCGACGGCGGAGCTGAAGGTGACGGCCGTCCGCGGGGCCAGCTCCGGCGTGATTTCCACACCGCTTCTTCTAAGGGACCGGTGCACCACCAGCATGGCATGTTTAATGACGGGGGATGTCCACTGAGCCAGATTTCGGGGTGACAGAAAAGCATAGGGTGAGGCGTCCCACTCGTCCACCTGCCCCGCGATGCGGACCGGAAAGTCCACCGCCAACGGAAAACGCGTCAGCGGTCCGATGCCGCTCTCACCCCTGACAGCCCTTTTCCACTGGGTCGCGAGGTCCGTTCCCAGGGGAGATACCAAATCATATCCCAGAATAACGGCTTTTTTTACCATGGGATGAACTGGTAAAGTTTGGCAAACATCTCGTACACTTCGATCCAGCCCTTCAGGTCCGCTTCTGACCGGAGATGGCCGCGCTTGTTGACCATGACCCAGCTCATGTGGGCGGCGCCGTCCTTGCAGGTGGCGCAGTCCCGGGTCTCGGAGGTGCAGCATCGATGCATGGTTTTAAGGTCGGAGGCGTACCGGATAAAGCCGATAAGACGTTTGGGGGCCGGTTCCCTATTGTCCATGGGTTCGGTGACGGAAGGACACTCATGCCACCCGAAAGGACGATCCAGCATTCTGCCGCTGGTGATGATCTGGTGGTAATATTTGGATGAAATAACCGTGTCGGGGTAGCGATCGAGCATCTGATCCATTTCGTCCCGGATGTCCTTCAACTGATCGTTCGACCAGAAAAACTGGTCAACCCCTTCATCGTTGCTCAACAGCTGCATATGGACCTTCAAGCCTGCATCCTGAATTTTCTTGACGATCCGCTCCGTTTTTCCGATCTGTTTGGGCGTAATGGTGTAAAGGTAGTAGGCATGCGGATCACCCGCATAATTTTTGCTGGATATGGAAAACGTGTCCCGGCCTCTCAGGATCTTTTCATCCGCCTCGTCACCCCACAGTGAAATTCCCACCATCATGTGGGGGAATCGGTCCCGGGGGACTTTGATCAGGCCGTTTGTGGCGCAAAAAGTGGGAAGTCGTTTGTAAAACGCCGCTACCCGGTCGAGACAAAGGGTCGGCTCTCCGCCGATCAATATGGCCAGGTTGACGCCCCTTGCCATTTCCTGATCGATGAACGCTTCCCACTTTCGAACATCCATCTCTTCACGGGCCGCTTCATGTTCCCCGGAGGAGAAAAAGAAGCATCCCTTACACCTGAGATTGCATCGGTTGGTGACGTCGTAAATGGAACTGCGGATATTCAGCCTGGAGATTTTTTTGTATCGGTTGTACCATTCTTCGTCCAACAGAGAACTGACGGTTTTCATTGAAAAACAAACTCCCTTTACAAGGCTTCGCTGGCTATTGGCTTTTGGCATCTAGCACAATGGAACAACTGAAAGCCGGTAGCTGATACTTCAGCGCTGAAGATCGAATCCCGGCGGCGCCACCAGATCGGAACACAAATTCTCGCCCTTTTCATACCCCATCACCCATACTGCAAGGTAGGTATCCGCATAATCGAGCCAGGATTTGAACGTATCCGGATGGGCTCCATGGCGAAACAGCTTGGCGGTGACGAGGGCACTCCCGGCGGCATAGTGCCGGCAGTCGGCACAGTCCGTATCCGGGACGCAGCAGGCCGCACCGCGATTCCATGTGAGGTCCGTGCGGTACTGACGGAAGGACCGGCCCAACCCCTGGGCCTTTGACGGATTCATCCGGGGATAGGGGCAGGCGTAGAGGTCGTGAAGCGCATGGACGTGAGTGTGAGCAACGATGTTGTAGGGCGAAAAAAGGACCGAATCGGGGTGCTCGTTAAGAAGCGTCGCCATGGTCTCACGGACTTGTTTGAGCGATGCTTCCGTGTGCCTGAGCGGACCGTTATAGCCCACCGGCGCTGAGAACATATTGAAGGTGAGCTTGCACTTGGCTTCCGCAAGTCTCTTTACAACGCCTTTAGCATCCCCGATGTTATCCCGGGTAAAAGTGAAGACAAAAACCGCCCTTTCGTCCCCTTTGTAATTTTCGATCTGCTGCCGCAACATCCCTTGTCGGTGCCGAATGCGGGCGCTGGTTTCATCGTTTCCCCATACGGAAATATGAATTTTGTATCCCACAGATTCCGGAATTTTCTCCAACCCGTTGGTAGCGACGGCGCCCAGCGGCATCTCCTCATAGCAGACCTCGCAGAGTTCCGGCACCAGAGAGGGCTCGGCGCCGGCCAGCACCACGTAGGTAATCCCCCTTTCCTTTTCCGCCTGCAGGAGCTGCCGCCACTGTTCGGGATCTCTGTTTTCCTTGGCAAACTGCTTTTCCCCCGAATAATAGTAACAGCCGTCGCACCGAATGTTGCAACGGCGCGTCATGTCATAGGTGGACTCCCGCAGAAAAAAATATTTGCGAACCTTTTCCCATCGTTGATTTACCCCCGGATCCAGCAGAAGGTCCTTAAATCGATATCCCTTTGTCGCAGGTTCCATTTTGATTGCGGCATTGCCGTCTTTACCTCGTTTCAATCCTCTTGCTCCTACGATCCTTTTGCATCCTATCATGCACATCACGTAACGGCGCATGACTATAGCACTTTCTATTGTCAAATAAAAGCGCATTAAAAAGCTCCGGCCGCCGGACAGGGCTTTGCGGTTTGTCCACACTCTCTCCGTCCCCAAGGAACGTTTTCGATCACATACAAGAATTATTTACATGATTCGCTGCAACAATTTGTGCTCCCACAGGTAAGCCATGGCGCAGGCTGCGCGCTCGGGGGTTGCGTAATTGACAAGGGCCTTCGCATCTTCAAGCTCCTGAATCTGATCATCCCATATCCCCGGAGGCGACAGGATGCAGCTCACCACGGGTTTTTTCTGCCCCCACTCTCTCAAAAGCCCGCTGATACCCGTGAGCGCATCCACGTTGGCGGAGGCAAACATCATCAGAAACAAAATGCCGTGAACCTTTTTATCATCCATGACCGCCCGAATGATCTCTTTGATGGCCGCTGCGTCATACCAGGCGGGGCCCATATCCACCGGGTTGGTGCGAAGGGCGAGGGGCGGCAGCAGTTCGTTGATGCGGGCCTGGGTGTCCGTTCCAAATCGGACAATTTCAAGGCCCCTTTGTTCACACACGTCGCAAGCCGCCATGGAAGGTCCCGCCTGTCCGGATAGTACCGCCACGCCGGGACCTCCGGGCAGGGAGCAGGCGGCCAGGGCCTTGGCGGCATCCAGCAGGGCCTGCGTTCTCGGAACGGTAAGGATGCCCGCCTGTTTAAAGGCATGGCTGTAAATCTCGTGCCGACCCGCCATGGTGCCGGTATGGGAACGGGCGGCCGCATCTCCCACCGATCCGCTGCCGCTCTTGAAAGCCACAATGGGTTTTTTGCCGGCATGCCGCTTGGCGGCGGCCAGCAGTTCGCCGGGGTCGTCAATACCTTCCACATAAAGGGCAATGGCGCGCGTGTCCGGGTCATCCATCAAATAATCCGCCATTTGCGCAAAATCCACGTTCAGCCGGTTTCCCAGACCCACGATTTTGGAAAACCCCACTCCGTCGCCCATGGCCAGAAACCCCAGCAAATGGGAAATCCCGCCGCTTTGGCTCACCAGAGCGATATCCCCCGGATTTGCCATGGAAAACTCGGGGGTAAAGGAAGCGTTCAGCTTTGCGCGCAAGTTGACCATGCCAAAGGTATTGGGACCGATAACGGGAATCTTTGCCTGATTGGCGATCTCGGCAATTTCTTCATGCAGCACCGCACCTGCGGGATCATCGATCTCCTTAAAGCCCGCCGTGATGAGTACGATACCTTTTACTCGAGCGGCCGCGCATTCTTTGAGAACGCCCGCAACGAGGCTTGCCGGCACCACCACAATGGCCAGATCTATGGGGACCTGAGATACCGAAACGGACGCGAAGGCTTTGATTCCAAAAATCCGCTCCGCTCCCGGATTCACCGGCACAAGGGACCCCTCATAACCGCCTTTCACCAGGCTTTTCATCACATGGAATCCCAGTTTGGAAGGGTTGTCGGAAGCCCCGATGACGGCCACTGATTTTGGATCAAAGAGTGAATTCATTACACTGCCTCCTTTCAAGCTATATCTCCCCGGTCTCCCGGGCTTTCGGGAAACTCAGCACAAAGGTGCTTCCCCTTTTTTCCCAACTCTTAAGGTCAATGCGCCCACCATGGTTTTTCACGATCTCTCGGCTGATGCACAGCCCGAGGCCGGCCCCCTTCCCTTCAGCCTTACCCGTGAAAAAAGGTTCGAAGATGCGTTCCTGCAGATTCTCGGGAATCCCTATCCCCGTGTCCGACACGGACACCTTGACCCGGTTTTCTTCCACGAAAGAACGGATGGCGATCAGACGCCCCTGGATGACCCGGTCAGCGCCATTGCCCACTAAAATGGCATCCGAAGCGTTGGATAAAAGATTGTACATGACCTGCTCCAGACGGTTCTCCTGTCCGAAAATCACCGGCAGATCCTGGTCAAGATCCAGTCCGATTTTGATATTATCGAGCAGGAGCTGCTGCTCGACGATGGCAAGGGTTTTCCGTATTACATCATTCAACTGGACCTTTTCCTTTTCAAACCCCCGCTTTTCCTCCAGCTCCGTCAGGCGGCTGATGATGATGGATGCGCGGTCCACCTGGCCGCTGATTTCGCTCGCCACCTGCAAAATGCGGTCATCGGAAATTTTCCGCTTTTTCTGCGCCATCATTTTCAAAAACTCACTGCCCACTTTAATTGCGTTAAGCGGCTGGTTCAATTCGTGGGCCACACCGGGGGAAATGCCGCCCATGGTGGGCATCAGCCGCAACAGATCCCAAGCGGTCACCAGTTCCACATGGAGCATGACGGATGGCAGAATAAGGAGTGCGCCCGCCAGCGCCGCTATCATGGTCACCACCATGAGAAGGCCGAAAACAGCGGTGGGTTCGAAATGGGAAAAAGTCAGGATTGAAAACCCCAGGCTAATCGCCATTGTGGTAAAGATGATCGGTCTTCCCACCGCGTAGAGGGTGTCCCGCAGTGCCCGGTCCTTGTCCAGGTCCTTCTTGAATTCCTCATTATAGCGAACCAGGTAGTGAATGGTATCATCCACGGCCAGCCCGATGGCGATACTGGCGATAAGGCTGGTGGCAACAGACAGCTCAATCCCGAACCAGCCCATGAAACCGAAACTGATCACAATGGGGAAAAGGTTGGGAATGATGGACATGAAACCCACCCTGGTTGAGAGAAACAGCAGACTCATGGCCGCAATAATGAGCACCAGTGTGAGGGACAGGCTTTTCACCAATCCTCTCGTGAGGAGCTGACTGCTCTGGGAAATAACAATGCCGAACCCTGTCACGTGGACGTCGAAATCTTCCTTGAAGTTCTTCTCCAGGTAATGGGAGATCTTCTCCCTTAGCGCGAGAAAATCCCGTGACCCGGAAATGTGAGTGCGAAGAAGGATATTGGCCTGTTTCATATCCATATCCATAAAACGTTCAAACATCTCCTGTCCCAGCATGGTTTTGTAGCTGTTGATGAGCATGCGGACCTCAAAGGGTTCTTCCGGGAGGGTGTAGGCTTCTTTTTTGTGTTCGTTAGTGGCAAAATTCACCAGTTTCAGGAAATCCGCCAGGGACACAGTCTTGTCCACACCTTCAAGGCCGTTTAAAAACGCCTGAATTTTGGCCAGTTGTGCCAGGTGGGCCGGATTTTCAAAATACCCTTCTTCGCGGGCGTTCAGCACCACATTGACCGGAAAGCTGCCGGATGTTTGCCGGGCCACATCCGCAAAGTTACGGCTGATAGGCGTATGTTCCTTAAAAAACCCCACCGGGTTCGTTTCCACATGAATACGGGTGACGCCTGATATGGCTATGGCACTCACCAGCAACGCGCTTAAAAGAACCCATTTTCGCCGCTTGATGTTGAGGTGGATGATTTTTCCGAGAAATAAATTGACGGGGCTGCCGTCCCTAATGGGTTTATTTTGGCCTTTTCGTTTAAGGGGCAAAAGGGACAAAACCGCGGGGACCCCGAAAAGCAACATCACAAGCAGGCTCAAAAGTCCCAGGCATGAGAACGTGGAAAAGGCCCTGATACTGTGAATCCGGTTCAACATCAGGGAGCCGATTCCGATAATGGTGGTGATGACCGCCAGGATTGTGGGAAAGCGTACGTGTATAAAGCAACCGTAAACGGCTTCTTTTGAAGATTGGGCCGCTTCAGCTTCGGACCGGTAGGCCGAGAGGATGTACATGCAATAGGCGGTGCCCACGGCAATGAGAAAAATGGGAACGATCATGGTCAGAAGCGAAAGAGGCGTTCCGGTCCAGGCCATCATGCCGAAGGTCCAGATCAGGACAAAAAGGGCCGAGCCCGAAGGGATCAGAACGGATCGTACATCCCTGAAAAGGAAAAGCAACACCAGGGCCATAACCAGGAGACTGACGGGGGGCAGCTTTTGAAAGTCACTTACCGTGTAATCGGCAAGGGCCTTTGAAACCAGCGGCATGCCGATCTGATAAAGGGAAAGTGTTCGGTTTTCTTTGTCAAGCAGCTTTTGAATGGCTTGAATCACGGGTGTCTTGTTGGAAACATCATCCAGGAGGACGGATATGACGGTTGTCTTTTGGTCTTCGGAAATGAAATTCTTCTTGAAAAGGGCGACGGGCTTGATGATTTCCTGGAACTCACCGGGTGTCCAGCGTTGGGTGAGGTCCATGTCCTCTTTGATGCCTGGCAGGCTTAACACCCGCTTGACACCTTCAATCTTGGAAATGGCATTGGAAATTTCGCCCAGCCGTTTAAATGTTCCTGGCGCAAATAGATCGTCGGCCTTTTCCACCACCAGGATCATTTCTTCACTGCCAAACGTCTTTTTGAACTGGCGGTAATAGACGCTTTCCGGAAGATTTTCGATGGCCAGGTCATAGATGGATGTCTGAAATCTGAGATCCGGCAGTTTGGTGGCGAAAAGAAGGGTTGAAAGGCCGATAAGGGTCAGCACCAGGACCGGATGCCTGATCACGAATCGAAGTCGCCGGCTGGAATTGATCAAACCCATTAACCCTGTCATGTGCCGCCCCGCCCTCTATAAAGTCTGTTTAGGATGTGCCATTATTCAAAAGTTTTTCGGCTTTTTCAATCGCCGCATCGAGGGCTTCTTTCTGAATCGGTTTATGAATGAAAGCCGTCGCGTTCAAATCGAGGGCTTTCTTCTCCAATTCCCGGTCCCCATGACCGGTAATCATCACCACCACCGCACCGGGCGAAATGGTTTTTATTCTTTTGAGCACCTCAAATCCATCCATACCCGGCATCTTGATATCCGTGAACACAATGGATGGATTTTCCGTTTCAAATACTGCAATACCCTCTTCACCCTTTAAAGCGGTCAGGACTTCGAACCCGTAGGCCTCCAGAAAGAGTTCAAACATGGCCAGTGTGGGCTTTTCATCATCGATAATCAAAACCTTGCGCATTAAAGCATTCCTCCTCCGATTCATATTTTCATCTGGGGCAACGCGACAACAAAGGTGGTTCCGATGCCGACGTCACTGTGAACGCGAACCTCCCCTCCGTGCTCCACCACAATTTCATAAACGATGGCCAATCCCAAACCCATCCCTTTTCCAACCTCCTTTGTTGTGAAAAAGGGCTCAAAAATCTTGTCCCGCGCATCGCTGGATACACCGACACCTGTATCTGAAACCGATATAACCGCCCGGCTGTTCAGCGAAAAGGAGCGGACGGTGATTTGGTTGCCCGCATTTATGTTCAGGGCTTCACGGTTCTGCAAAATGGCATCCCGGGCATTGGACAGAAGGTTGAAAAAAACCTGTTCCAACCGGTTGGGGCTGCCCAGAACCGTCGGGATGTTTTTGCCCGGAAGAAATCTCAAATCCATACCTTGAAGTTTCAGTTGCTGACCGAAGATTTTCACCACGTTCATGATGGGATCGTTGATGGAAACCTCTTCCTTGCTGAAATCGGCCTTTCTGGCGAAATCCCGAAGCCGTCTGATGATTCCCGMTGCCCGGCTAACCTGGGCGCTGACCTCTTTGGCCACTTGGGCCAGTTTCTCGGGCGGTATGACCCGCCCTTTTTCCAGCATTAAAATGAGAAAATCATTTCCCATTTTGATGGCGTTTAGGGGCTGGTTCAGTTCATGGGCAATGCCCGCTGACATTTCTCCCAGGCTTTTCATTTTGCTCGCCTGAACCAGTTGCGCATCCTTTTCCATGCTTTCCGTCACATCGTTGGCGGCCAGAATGATGACCTCATGGCCTTGATAGATGCCTGGGCAAGCCCGCGTGTTCACATAAAAAGCGCGATTTCCCTTTCGGTAATGCCGTGCCCTTGAGCTCATGACACATACGTTGGTCATACTCTTTTCACCCGGTATCTCATGTTCCCGTTCTTCATATTCAAAGATCCCCAGATCATCAAACGGTCTGCCGATCAATTCCGATCGATCATAACCGTAGGCTTCCTCCGCGGCCGGGTTGGCATCCAATATGATATTTCTGTTGCGACTGACCACAAACACCGGGTTGGGACCGCTGGCGAAAAGATAGCGGTATTTCTGCTCGCTTTCCCTGAGTTGCTCCCTGGAAGCCCGAATGGATGCGGTCATGCGATTGAAGGCGTCAGACAGCTGTTCAATCTCATCGCTACGACATCCTTCATTCGCCTTGGAAGATCCCCGGTCGGCCGTTTCAACTTCCAGATTACCCCGACTGATTTCCTCCGCCCTTCGAATCAGTTCGCCCATGGGACGGGTGATGTAGCCTGAAAGCCAATGGGCAACACCAAAAAAGATGAGGATGACAACGGAGATGAATCCCAGAAACGTGATTCGAAGGCGGCCGATAATGTCATCAATCTGGCGCTTGCTGAGTCCCAGATGAACGGAGCCGATGCGTTCATGGTCGGCCCTGATTGGGTAAGCGATATCGTAGGCGGATTCATTTCCAAAGGTGATCTGTTCAATTCCGAGACGCTTTTCCCCATTCACCGGGTTGATATGCCGCAGTTTCGGGGGAAAGGCGTCTTTAAAGGTGTGGGCCAGCAACTTCCCTTCGGCATCCACAATGAACATGTAAGCAATGAGCGTTTCCCGGTTTCCCTGGCGGGATGCCTTTATCAGCAGCCGGTTCAGGTCTTTTCGATCACCCTTTAAAACGTCCGTGGCGCTTTCCTCGGCAACACTTTCGGCAATACCTACGCCACGCTGTTTCAACTGCTGGATGAGTCTTGAGACCAGCACCCATCTGGCGACCAGTGCAATGCCGACACTCACAAAGAGAATGACCGTAACGGAAGCAAAGAATATCTTGTTTTTATGGCTCAGCCGACCCAGCAGGTTCATGACACCCTCAAGGCGTATCCCTTTTCATTTCCTTTTCCGCCAGTTCGCTCAAAACAAATTTCTGCACCTTTCCGCTTCGCGTCATGGGAAATTCATTGACAATTTTAAAATAGCCCGGCCGCATTTCCTTTGCAACATACGCATCCGCAGACGCCGCCAGAGACGATTCGTCCAGACTTGCGTTCTCTCTCACCTTGACCCAGGCCGCAACCTCCTGTCCCTTCTCCGGGTGGGGCACACCGAAAACCTGCACCTCCGATATCTCCGGATGTCCATAGAGACATTCCTCCACTTCTACGGGGAAAATCTCTCTTCCATTACGCACGATCACATCTTTTAAGCGGCCCGTGATTTTAAAATACCCCTTTTGGTCCATTTCCCCCAGATCCCCCGAATGAAACCATCCGTCGCGGTCAATGACGGCGGCGGTAGCCCCCGGCATGTGATAGTATTCTTTCATGAGAGATCCGCGGATGCAGAGCTCCCCCTGGGTACCGGGCGTCAGGTCTTCGCCGGTTCGGGGGTCTGCAATCTTCACTTCATTGCAGGAAAGTGGCGTGCCGATGGTCCCCACCCGCAAGGCAATGGGGTCATGGGGATGGGTCATGGTGATCCACGAAGAGGTTTCCGTAATGCCGTAGGCCACCGTCAGTTCGGAAACGCCGATTTCTTCCACCAGCCGCTTCATGAGCGCCATGGGGCAAGGAGCGCCGCCCACGATGCCGGTGCGTACCGTCTGCCAATGGGCTTTTTCAAATGATTTGTGTTCAAGCAGCGAGATGAACATGGCGGGGGATCCGTAGATGGCGGTACACGCTTCCGCCGCAACCGTTTCAAGAACAAGAGAGGCATCAAAGGCTTCGGAAGGCATGACCAGTGCCGCGCCCCGTATGAGACCCGAAAGGGCGATACAGGTATTTCCGAACATGTGAAACAGCGGAAAAAAGAGGCAGAGCCGGTCCGCTTGTGAAATTTTCTGCCGTTCCGTGGCGCACAGCGATTTGTTGAGCAGCCCCAGGTGATCCACTACCACCCCTTTCGGTCTTCCGGTGGTGCCGGAGGTATACATGATGGCTACGGGATCATCGGGCAAAACGGCATTCGCCGCTTCTTTCAATTTTTCAGGTTTTATCTCTTTCCCTCTGTCCATCAGTTCAGTCCAAGCCATACCGACCCCTTCCGACCGCTGGGAAAACACAACGATGTGCTTCAGCAACGGGGTTTTTATGGCGGCGGCCCTCTCTGCCAGTTCGCCTGAAACCATCAGGGTCACACAATCCGCCTGATCCAGCATGTACTTCAGATCCCCTGATTCGGCGCCCGGGTCAATCGGCACAAAAACGGCCCCCACTCTTGCCATGGCCAGCATGGAAACAAGCCACTCAGGCATATTGGGCGCCCATATGGCCACATGATCGCCCCTTTTGATCCCCAGCGCCAGCAGGCCCCGGGCTGCCCGGTCCACCTGCCAGGACAAAAGTTGATAGGTGTAGCGCGTCCCTTTTTGGGCATGAATCAGGGCATCCCTCGCGGGGTACGCTTGCGCCATTTTGTCCAGCATGCCACCGATGGTGTCCGTTACAATTTCCATGGAATCTCCTTTTTAGAGTTCATGGTTTAATGTGTTCGCCAATGCCCTTTGAAACCTGTGATCCGAAACCTCGTACCTTAAACCGGACATGTAAGGAATCCTTATAACTTAATTAATCCGAGCCCTTTTGAAGGTCAACTCTTTTTCTTTTTCCGTGAACCAGGTCGATGATGGTCACTTCCGGAGGCGAGAACAACCGCATGGGAGGTCCCCATGTGCCGGAACCCCGGCTGACATACAGGGCCGCACCGTCGGGGAGGTTCAGCAGCCCTGCACCAATGGGGAAGATCATTCTGACAATCAGACTGAAAGGAAACAATTGGCCGTTATGGGTATGTCCCGACAACTGCAGATCGAACAATCCCTCGCTCTTGGTGTCCAGCACCGGTCGATGCTTCAACACCAGCAGGAATTCTTTTTTCGGCCATTTTGAAAGAAGCGTTTTTTCCTTGATGTTGCCGGAGGCGCCAAAGCGTTCAGCGGTCATATCATCGATACCCGCGATCACCAAAACACCCGGAATATCGACCGCCGCATCGTTTAACAGGGTAAACCCGGCCCACTTACAAAACCTCCGTGCCCTGTCAATGCCCACATAATACTCGTGGTTTCCGTTGACGGCAAATTTGCCGTAAGGCGGGTTGATGGTTTGAAATGCCTTTGCCAGATCCTTGATGCCGTCAATCTGGCCGTCCAGCAGATCCCCGGTGGAAACGAGAATGTCCGGTTTTGCCGCACGAACAAGGTTTAAAATGTGCGAAAGCCGCCGTTTTCCCACAATCAGCCCGAGATGCACATCGGAAATCTGGACGACTCTGAATCGACCCATTTTTTCGGGAAATTCGGGCGATTTTACAACCAGGTGCTCGGTCCGAATCATCGATGCTTCCAATAACCCGTAGGCGCCGCCGGCAAGGGACACGGAGAGCGATACAAAGAACAAGGCTTTCGGGGACAAGGTCCATTTTGCCAATGATCCATCCAGAATACGGGAGATCAGCAAAACCAGCCCCGTATAGATATCCAGAAGGGCCGCGACGACAAAGAAAAGGAACAAAAAGCCCAT
Source organism: delta proteobacterium NaphS2 (assembly GCA_000179315.1). Classification (GTDB taxonomy): domain Bacteria; phylum Desulfobacterota; class DSM-4660; order Desulfatiglandales; family Desulfatiglandaceae; genus NaphS2. The sequence goes on along the minus strand of ADZZ01000415.1, from coordinate 15,690 downwards.
CCAGATGTATCCCACATAGGCCAGAATGCGACCCAAAGATTCCATACCGTTGTGTTCGGCCATCCGGACCAGAATGGGACACACCACCATGAAAACCATGAAAAGGAGCAGCGGCAGCGCCAGTCCTTTATGGAATCCGAAGGCGCGCCCGGTTTTCATGAAGGCATAAAAATGAAGAGACCCGTAAAGGGTGATAAAGATACTTAGAAAAATGGCCATTCGCATAAGGTTTCAGGACTGCCTGTTTTTAAGTAATGCATAATAAACCACCGGCACAACCATCAACGTAAACAGTGTTGAAGCAAAGAGTCCGAAGATAAGGGCCCACGCAAGTCCGGAAAAAATGGGATCCAACGTAATGGGCCAGGCGCCGAGCGCGGTGGTGGCGGCGGTGAGCAGAATGGGACGCAGCCGGATGGCGCCGCTTTCCAGAACCGCTTCTTTGAGGGACTTCCCTTCTTTCATGGCGCCATTTACAAATTCAATGAGCACCAGGGAGTTCCGGATAACGATACCGCCCAGGGCAATCATGCCGATCATGCTGGTGGCGGTGAAAAAGACCGGATTGTCAAAACCGCCCACGGGATCCGCCAGCGCCACGTTCAAAAACCAGAAGCCCGGCATGATGCCGATGAGGGTCAGCGGCACTGAAACCATGATCAGCAGGGGCATGAAAAAGGAATTCATCTGAATCACCAACAAGGTGTAGATGCCCATGAGGGCCGCCATATAGCTGATGCCCATGTCCCTGAATACCCTGAGCGTAATCTGCCACTCCCCTTCCCCGGCCCATTCCGTCCGTAAACCCGAGTTCAGCGGCTGATCCTTCAGGCGCTTCTGCATGTCCAGGATCGCTTCGGCGGGTGCCCGGCCTGCCATATCTCCGAAAACATACACCACCCGCTCCAGATTCTTGTGGTATATGGGCTGGTCCTCGGCCACCTTGACAAACGTACCCAGTTCCCCCAGCGGAATCATCTTTCCGTCCTGTGTCTTTACGGGAACCTGCTCAAGTTGCAGGACGCCTGAGCGGCCCGCTCTCGGGAGAATAATCTTAACCGGCAAGGGATTTCGTTCGCCGTGTTTGTGCACTGTGGCGGGAATTTTTCCGCTGAGAGCCGTTTTAAGGGTCTCCGTGATCATGGCCGTACTCACCCCGTGAAGCGCCGCTTTTTCCTTGTCCAGCACAAAATCGATCCGGTCCCGCGGTGTCTCGCTGCTGTCGTCGATATCCACTACGAAGGGTTCCGTTTTCATGAGCTCCTGCATGGCTCCTCCCCCGGAAATGAGATCACCGTAGGATTGGTCGGGGTCACCGTATATTTCCGCCACCACCGTGGCAATGACCGGCGGTCCGGGAGGCATCTCCACCAGCTTGATACGGGCATGACGGCGGGCAGCGATGGCTTCCAGGTCTTTTCGCAGGCGAAGAAGGATGGTGTGGCTTTGCTGCGTACGCTTCAATTTATCGGCAAGATTGACCCGGATATCCGCCACATTTCCCCCCTGCCGCAGATAATAATGACGCACCATGCCGTTAAAATCCATGGGAGAAGCCGTTCCGATGGAGCTAATGAGGTTCGTTACCTCCGGCACCTGCTGCAGGTATGCCTCAAAATCCTGAACCACCCGGGCGGTCTGTTCCAGAGGAGTCCCTTCGGGCATGTCAATAACAATCTGAAATTCATTCTTATTGTCGAAGGGCAGCATTTTCATGGGAACATACCGGAAAACCGCCAGCCCCATGGAAAAAACCAGCAGCAACAGCACCATGGCGTAAAGGAGAAACCGTTTGATGCCCGAATCAAGAAAAGGACCCACCACCCTGTGGTACCCTTTTTTGACCCATCCGGGGGTTACAACATCTTTTCCACGTGATGCATCGTGCGCTTCCGGCGAGGGTGCGGATCGTCTCAGCAGCAGATAGCTGAACCAGGGAACCACCGTCAGGGCGCACACCGTGGAAAAACTCACCGTAAGCGGTACGTTGGCGGCCATGGGCGCCATGTAGGGTCCCATCATGCCGGTGATAAAAAATAATGGCACAAACGAGACAATAATGGCAAGTGTACTCATGATCACCGGAGGGAGTACCTCCTGAACCGCATAAAGGGTGGCGGAAAGCGGATTTCGCTTGTCTGTACGTATGTGCCGTTGAATATTGTCCACATTGGTAATGGGATCATCCACCACCAGCCCCAGGCTCAAAATCAACGCAAACAAGGTCACCCGGTTGATGGTGAAATCGAATGTATAATTCACGAACAGGGCCAGGGAAAAGCTGAGCGGTACCGCCAACGCCACCACGAGCGCCTCCCGCCATCCCAGGGTGAAAGCCAGCAGTCCCACCACCGTGAGGATGGCAAAGACAAGAGAACCCAGCAGATCGTTGACTTTATTCTGGGCCGTTTCACCGTAATTTCGGGTCACAATCACCGAAACTCCGTCGGGGAGCACGGTCTTCTTGAGTTCCGCCATCTTTTCAAGAATCCGGTCGGCCACCTGAACTGCATTGGTACCCCGTTTCTTTGCCAGCGCAAGCGTCACCGCCGCCATGGCTTGGGGTGCGGTTTTTTGGGATCTCTCTCGCGCCGCTGCATTGGAAAGGGTGAAACGGGTATAGGCTGCGGGCTCTTCCGGACCGTCCGTGATGGTGGCGATATCCCGCAGGTAGACGGGCCTTCCCCGGTGGCTGGAAACCACCAGATCGGCCACCTGCCGGGCGGATCCCACAAAGGAGTCGCTGGTAACGGACAAAGACCGGTTGCCGCGGTCGAAAGAGCCGGCCGTCACGGCAGCATCGGTTCCCTTAAGGGCCTGCCAGACATCCAGCATGGAAACGCCCAGGCCCACCATCCGGTTCGGACTGAGCGCCACCCGCACCTCACGGGAACGGCCGCCCACGATAAAGGTTTTCGAAATATCGGGAACACGGGCCAGGCGGGCCAGCACTTCCTCACCGATCCGTCTCAGTTCATAATCGCTGTATCGGTCCGAGTAAAGGGTCAGGTTGACAATGGGAACATCATCTATTTCCACGGGCCTGATGAGCCAGCCTTTCACCAGGGGCGGCGCCTGATCAACGTTCATGGAAATCTTATTGTAAAGCTTCACCAGTGACCGCTCCCGGTCTTCACCCACATAGAAGCGCACCGTGACAATGGCCATGTCCCGCCGTGAAATGGAATAGACATATTCGACCCCGTCAATCTGCCAGAGCAGTCTTTCCAGGGGGGTGGACACCAGTTTTTCCACTTCCTCGGCGGATGCGCCCGGCGCGTTGACGTAAACATCCGCCAGGGGCACCACGATCTGCGGTTCTTCTTCACGGGGGGTGATCCAAACGGCCGCCGCTCCCATGGCCATGGCGAAAATGATGAACAGGATAGAGAGCTTCGATGTAATAAAAAGTTCCACAATGCGGGCGATCACACCCGCCGGCCGTGAATCCCGGTCACTCATTTCGCTTCCCCCTTGAGCGCAACCACTTCATCCCCGTTCAAGCCGGAGAGAATTTCCACACGCCCGTCGAAGGACCTGCCGGCCGTGACATAGACCCGCCTCCAGGCCTTTCCCGATCGGACCCTCGCCATTTCTAGCTGACCCACCTTTTCAAGGCCGTTTTCCGGTATCCATACCACGGAAATTCTGCCTACCGGCACCATGAGACGTCCGAACATGCCGGGGTACAGCCCTTCCGTGTCCGGCAGATCCACCTTCACCATGAATGATCGTGTGGCGGGATCCGCCGCGGGAATGATTTCGGTCACAAGACCTGAAAGGCTTTTCTTAAGCGCGTTAATGCCCACTTTCAGGTTCTCTCCCATCTTGATACGATCGATGTACCCTTCCGGTACCGGCGCCTCCAGGCGCATGGCGCAACGGGTCTGCAGTATCAAAAGCGGTTTGCCGGGAAACGCCATATCCCCGGGCTCCACCAACCGTTCCGCCACCTGTCCGTTCGCCTCCGAACGGATTTCCGCGTAATTTTGAACGATACTTGCCTCTAAAACCCCTTTTTCCGCCTCTTTGATGCCGGCTTCACTTCCCTTGAGGCCTCCCCGGGCCTGGGTGAGACCCGCTTTCGCCTGTTCGAACATCGATTCCGCTTCTTCCAGCTGTTGTTTCGTGGCGGCCTCCGCCTTGTAATAGGTTTTCACGCGGCCATAGGCGGCTTTTGTCTGTGTAAAAGCCGCTTCCGCCGCATTTACGGCTTGACGCGCCTGATCCCGGCGTGCCTTTGCAGACAATACGGCCTGCCGTGCGCCATCGAGCCGTGCCTGAAGCTCCCGACTGTCCAGCACCACCAGCGGATCCCCGGTCTTAACAAGGTCACCGGGCCTGACCAGGACCTCTACAATTCGCCCCTGGACTCTCGATTCCACGCGGGTCTCCTGCCGCGGACGCACGGTTCCCGGTGCCTCGTAAAAATCGGTGATCGTCTCCCGAACCGCCTTTGCGGTGCCTTTCGGAGTCCAGGCTTCTTTTTCAAGAGAGACCTTCCCTGGTCCGATCTTATGGGGGACGAAGACACCGGCCATATAGAGCATTAACACGACCAGCGCCCCTATCCCGCATAAAATGGCTATAAACCGCAAACCCTTTCGGGATTTCTTTTCATTCATGACAAGTGCTCCTTTGCCCGCCCTCATCGGTCTTCTGCCTTCCGTGATTTGACCGCTGCTTTTTGTCTCTCGTCTTTCTTCGGCTGCTCCTGGTCCCCGGCCCAGAATCCCATGGCCCGACCGATGGCGGCGGCCGTCTTTTCCCGGTCATAAAAAGCTGTTGCGGCCCTTAAGCGTGCGCGATTCCTCGCCAGTTCCGCTTCCAGATACCGGGTGATGGTGGCCGAACCCCCTGCATACTGCTTTTCAACCAGACGGAGCGACTCTTCGCTGGCCGCCACACTGGCCCGGCTGACCCGCCAGCGCGCTTTGGCTTCCGTATATTTCATATAGGACCCTTTCAGCTGCAGTTGAACCGCCAGGGTCGCTTTTCGGTCGGCTGCCAGCATCTCTTTCATTACTGCACGGGCTCTGTCCACATGGGATGCGCGCCTGAAACCGGTAAACAAATCCCAGTTGAGGATCACCCCGGCCGTCCAGTTTTTGCGGTCCCACTCAAAATCAAACCCCGGATCATCAAAGTAGGTCTTCATCTGAGCGTCCAACCGCGGGAGATATTCGGAGCGCGCCACATCCAGGTCCATACGGGAGCGCACCACCTGCAGTCTGGATTGCTGAAGCTCCGGGCGGTTTGCCATGGCTACGATCAGCGCTTTTTCGTAAGAATCCGGCACATTGATCGGCGTTTGCTGTTCTCGTGCCAAGGTGATGTGCATGTCCGGATTAAGCCCCAATAAATTGGCCAGGGAGGAAACGGAAAGGCTGTGGTTGTTCTGCGCCCGGATCAGGTCTTCCTCGGCCCTGGCAAGGGCCACCTTGAGGGAAAGCACGTCCGATTTCAATGCGCCGCCCGCTTCATATCGCACGGTGACCATGTCCAGTTCCTTTTTGACCGTTTTCCGGGAGTCAAGGCTAATGTCTATGTATCTTTCGGCTGCCAGAACGCTGAAATAGGCATGGATAACCGAACTGACCAGGCCGTTTTGAATACTCTTCCGGTCGAGACGACTGATGGCAAGGCCCGTTTCCGCCATACGCTTTCTCAGATAATCCCGGCCGCCGTTAAAAAGATTCCATCGCCCATGAACACCCGCTTCGTAGTTTTCAAACCACCCCGGGTTGTTGAAATCGGTTCCGGGAGGGAGTTTCCGTTGATCGATGGTGTTAAAGAGATAGGCGGAGGGTGCGTTTCCCTGAAGGTATTCCCCGTAAACACCGATGACCGGCCAGAAGGCGCTCTGAGCCTCGTCCAGCAGGGCTTCCGACTGCCCGATCCGCGCCACTGCCATGTCCATGTCGGGATTGTTTTGAAGGGCGATTTGAATGACTGTTTGAAGGGTCAGCGCGCCCGCCTCCTTTAAAACATTTTCGGGCGTTTTACCGGGTTGGTTGACCGCCGGTTCGGAAAGCATGGCCTGCGCTCTCTTTGGTTGATCATAAGCCTCTTTGATCTGTTGATACGCATACCGGTCGCCATGTTTACAGCCGGGGAACATAAACAGCAGCAGAAGGACCATAACGCCGGCGTGCCAAATAATATTATCAAGCGTGAAATTCCCCTTTCCCGGATCATGCACCATCTTTCTTGGCCTCTTTGGCACGGGTCATATCTTCACGCAGCCAGCTGGTGAGGAGATAAACAATATTTTTGTAAAGGGCGGGATACTCTTCAAGGATCTCTTCGAAATCCCTGTTCGTAATCATCAGCATACGGCATTCCTCAACACATCTGGCAGTTGCCGACCGGCCTTTTTTATCCAGAATCGCTATTTCACCAAAACAGCCGGGCGGTCCAACACTGACCATCAATTTTTCGTTTTCATTGACAATATCCACCTTTCCTTCCAGGACGAGGTAAAGCGCATCGCCCGGATCGCCCACTTTGAAAAGAACGTGCCCGGCTTCGAAACTGACCTCCCGGGCAATCTGCGCCAGAATGATCATGTCCGTAATGGAAAATCCTTTGAAAAGTGAAACCCTTCTCAAAAAATGAATTTTCTCGAGTACCGGAATCATATCCTCAATCTCCTCCAGAACCGGCATGAACCGCTGCTGCATTTCCGGCGGCACATCCAGAATGGCGGAAATTTCCAACCAGCGGTTGCTTTGAAGCAGAATCTGTTCATAAACATCCTCAACACTCAGATGAGGGCCTGGCAGGTAGCCCACATCCGAAAGAAAACCATTTTCAAATGAGACTGCATCCAGCAGCCGTAGAAATGCCGCATGTTGGTCTTTCCCGCCTTTGGCGAGGCTGTCCAGATATTCAATGGATTTGCCTTTCACATGGTCAATATTCCCGAGGGTTGTACGGGTGATGCGGTAATAGGAATCAAACACCCGCAGATCGGGATAGAACATATCGAATATTTTGAAAACACACCACAGACGATGCTCTATGTTCCGGGCCAACTCTATCAGAAGCAGGCTTTCGGGGTTCCAGGATTTAACCACCGAATAGTACCGGCAGTATCTTGTACACAAATTGATTTCTTTTGGCAAATGTTCCAGAAGACCGCTGCTATCCAATTCCGGCGCATCTTTCCGGATCTTACTGAACACATTAAGAATTTCCTGTCGGATATTAGGAACGTTTAATTCCTCGAGCATTCCCAGCATAAACGTAATGGCGCCGGGCGTCTTAATCGCCCTGAGGCTTCGCAGACATTTGCGCGCGTCAAAATGAGATTTCGATCGAATAATGGTGTTAATCATGCGGGAAATGACGGGAAACGAGGCTTCCTGCAAAAAGGCAAGGGTCTCATTGAACTTTTCAAAATCCCTGATCCGGTCGTATCCCACAAGCTCCAGATATTGCACAAAAAGATGCGCATCCCCCAGCCTGGCCAGTGCCCTTAAAATAACGTAAAAAGATTGGGCGGGATCCATTCCGAAATGTTTTCTGATATGCTCTTTCAAGGGGTGAAGCCCCAGATGACCCGCCAGCCAGATGCCGGCAAGCGCATCTTCCGTTCTTGCCGACTCAATCAGTGAGGTCGCCTCCTGCACCACAGAGCGCCTAAGGTCCTCATTTTCCGTGCGGTAGGCAATGAGTAGAAAATAGCGCCGAAAAAAGATGGGATGGACTTGATCCACCCACCCCAATATAACGTTTTCGTTAGAACTACCCAGCCGACTAATCACCTTGAGACATGCCAGCTTCAGTGTTTCATCGGTTTCTGCTTCAAAAAGCGTCTCAAGCCGCGGGACCAACGACGGAATTCCCAGGGAACCGATCACGGAAACGGTTTCCAGTTTCACATCCTGATCTTCGTTTTCCAGCAGTTCCAGCAGAATGTAGTTCAGACTCGATGAATGGTTGTTGCGGATAATATCCAAAATATAGAGATATTCGAACCTATCGCGGGTTCCTGAAACCACTTTCTCATACTGGTCGACAATATAATTGACTTCCATTCGCACCAAAGAACTCTCAGCACCGGAAAGGGGGAGACGTCTCAGCACGGATGTTTTAAGTGACGAGATGTAATGCTCAGGAATGCGAACCACCACGGCGGCCAATATCGCCAGAAATACCATAATCAGAAAGCAGTAAAGGGCCAACGCTCCTTCCTGGGGCGGCAACACCACGAAAAAAATGCAAATAAGGATTACCACCACGGGTTTGATCAGCAGTTTCGAGTAGAGCCTGAGCGCGTTACAAAGCCTCTCGGGAACTGAAAACATCAACACCTGAAAGGCGGCGTCAAAAATAATACGCCGGACCAATTCATTGATGCCGCATGCCAGAATCGTTCCCCAGAAGAGAAGGCTCTCAAAGCCGTCACCGCGAATAAAAAAGACCCCCAGGACAAACAAGAGGTTTGGGATCAACAGCAATGGGTAGGCGAAAAGAATCCGGCCGTTGAACCACAGCCGCGTGAAAAAATAGATAAAACCAAGTTGAAGTACAACTTGCAACATGCTTATGATCGCTTTGTAATCGCCTATAAATTCTGTTTTTGGGTCCGGTTTGTCAGCGCTATCAAGCGCCGCGATTTCCGCTGCCGAATTGGCTGGAAATCTTGCATTCACCTGGGTATCAAAAAGCACCTTGAAGAAAAGGTTGAAAATGCCGATGAGGATGGTGAGATAGATAATGGACCGAATAATCCGATATTTTTTCTGGGATGCGAAAAGGGCGGTAAACCCCACCCGTTCACCGGATGCAGTGCTGAGGATGCCCGATCGGTGTTTTGCAAAAATGAAGAAAACAATCACATAGCTGATGCAACTGATTGCCATGGTTAGGAGCAGAAACCCCAGAGGATTATCGGCCGAGATCGCGGGAACCACCAATCTTCCGGAGAGAAAAGCAGCGGTTCCCCCTGAAAAAAGAAAGAGACTTTGAATTCTTCGTGATTCCCGAATATCAATGCAGTAATTAATGAGGGTCCAAGTCTGAACAATAATGAAATCATCCAAAATATCATAAACCACAAAATAAAATGACGCCGGAAAAAATTTCTTTTGGAACCCGGGCAGGACCAGCGGCACCAGGTAAAGAACCAACGAGCAACCGATCAAAAAACGGATGTCTCGTTTGATGCGATACTCAAATGAAACCTTTGGGTTCAGCACATGGTAGAGAAAATAGAAGAGGACGAAACCCACACCCGCGAACCCGTACAGGAAAAAATACGGCCGCTGGTTGAACCCCTCCTGAAAAGCAGGGGTGGTCTGGATGGCGGTCAGGAAGTTGCTTTTGGTGAAGGAGGTAATGACGGTAAAACATGAAATATTAAAGAAAACAAACAGGCATAACCCGATAATGAGCTGAACATGATTGCGACTAGCATCCGTTCGGTTCCCCATGGCAGTCGATTCGGTTTTTACCTGGTTCCTTTTCCCTGTTAATTTAGTTTCAAAATTTTGCGATTCTCATCATACGTCGTACTGATCCGACGCAACTCCCTTACAAAAGGGATTGGCATACGGTTGTAAAATTGAATGGTCTCAGGTGTATAATCGGTCTCATACAGCGGTATATTTTTATACGTTTCACCTTTGTAGGCGTTTCTTTGAACAAATCTGGACGTGGGCGCCTGATCAAAAATCACCCTGTCTTGATCATCATATCGATAACCGTCCACGTAAAGCCACTTGTAAAATGCCTTTCGATCGGCCGGGACCCTTCTTTTGTAGGGTTTTTTGTGCTTCAGGGAGTAGGCATGAAAATATTTGATGCCCATTACTTCAGGCTGTCCGTCACCGTCAATATCAAACACATCGAAATGATTGCTTTTGTTTCGGTATGTCTCCACTTGAGAAAGCCTTTTCTCATCAGATGGGAGCATCTGTCGCAGTTCGGAAAGATGTCCTGCATTCACATGGGTACATCCGTGCGACATGGGCCCGCGGCTCAGCAGCCACAATTTGGGATACGGTTTTCCGGTTCGGCTGTTTTCCGAGTTGTGCCGCCACGCTTCCGGTATAAAGCCGTTTTTTCGGGTATTGATATGGAACCACAGGGTATGGAAGGAATTGTGCAGCGTCTTGCCCACATGCATATAAGGGAGCCAAGGCAAATAGCCGTAACACACCTTATCCGGGATGTGATCCACCACCCGGGTACGCTGGTGTATCATGAGGGGGCGCTTTCCAGGACAGGGATAAAGGGGAATGCTGCGGCCGTCAAATTTGGCAAATTGATTGAGGGTTCCAACCGGATAGATGGCCGTAAATTCATAAACATCCAGCATCTTTCCCTTAATGGGATAGATTCCGTTGGTAGCGAGTTCAAAGAGTTCCACCGCAGCCCGGTAAAAGGATGTCCAAACCAGCTGGCTTTGAAGGTCTTCTTCGTAAACACCGTAAAGGGTAATGGCATGATTCAGTTTCTTTTCCAATCGCCAGGACAACTCGGTAACCCACATTCTCGTGGGTAACATATCGTTGATGAGATCCAGGCTCTCCTGAATTGATGGTTTTTTGTAGAGAAATGCCGATAATTGCGTCGACCACTGATCCACCTGACGATCAAAATCAATCTCGATGTGAAAGACTCTTCCGGGGTTAAACTTCCTAAGAATCCGGAGGCTGGTTTTTCGGTATTCCTCCGGCGCCAGGCGGTCCTTTTCGTCAACCAGATTCAGAATGCGTTCATCTTTGATGATTCGGCGGAATTTTTCAAATTCTTTATTCTGGGTCAGTTTGATGGTTCCATTTTTAATCAGCGCATCATAAGTCCGATATCGCAATGCGAGATCTCCAAGATATGAATCAATCATTTCATCCGACAAAACAAGCGTCACCCGAATCTGGTTGCCGCGTCCCAAATGGATATGTATGCGCTCGGGATCCTGACAGCGAGGGGAAAATCCCGTATAAAAAGAAGGTTCTATGCGATAGAAAAAAATACCTTGCGGCTGATCCTCCGCACTTCTGTTTCTCCGTGTCTGTTTCTCTCCGGTTTCGGTGGCCGGCGCGGCAGATGCCATTAGGAATGTAACAAAAAAAATCATGAAGGTCAGCAGGCCCATTGGGTATTGCCGGCGCGTGTATTTTAGATTGCTCATGAACATATTATCCTTGTTTAGTCGCGCTTTCGCGCTTTTTATACTCCCTGATCAGCAGGGGAACAATGAGTATCCAGACGATGATCACTCCGATGATCATATAATTGATCGTGATTGCAGTTACTGCCATCACAGTCTGCATACCGATGATAACGACACCGATGCCCCCTTTGGCGAAACGATAGATAAACATATCGATCACCGCTTTACCCTTGTATTTTTCGATGTAACTGAGCGGAATATAGAGAATCTCCTTGGCCGAACGGAAAATGGAATACGTCAGACTTTTATTGGCCAGCCGCGTACCGAAGAGCACGCCCATGGTCGGGGCAAAGAAAAACGCAAAAGACCCCGCCCCCATGATTGCCGGCACCAGTATCAAAGAGAGCAACAACCCCAGGAAATGAAGCATGGGTGCGCTGATTCCAAACTGGAGTACCAGCGAAATCACGTTGGTTGCACCATAGAATTTGGCCAAATAGGCGGTCCTCATATCCAGCTCCGTGACCTGCACTTCCAGCACCTGATTAAATTGCAGCCCGATCAGTGCGGTCACGAACTGACTGAACATAAGCATGAGGCAGATAAGAATCAAATATTTGGACCGCAGTAACACATCGAACCCACCCCATATACTGCTTTTTTCCGCCTTTTCCTGAGCTGTGGAACGCAATTTTTGACGGTTCGCGTTCAACACTGTTCCGCCCCTGCGATTGGCGTATGTAAACAACCAGACCCCCAACAGCAAGGCGCCGCAGCCCACAAATATCAGATTCTTGGAGCCCAGGACAGAGGCCAGCTCAGAAGTGAGAACGCTGGCCACGATACCACCGATGGAGCAGGCACCGGCCAGAAACCCATAAAGAATTTTTGCCGGCTTCTCTTTAAATGTGGCATCACAAAAGGTCCAAAGCTGTTCAATGAGAATGACCACATAAATGTCTTTAACGATAAATGCCGTCAGGGAAAATCCTTTGTGTTTTGCCGAAAAATAGAGGTAGAATGTGAGGAAAAACGCGACCGCCATAAAATTGCTTACAGCGTAAAGCTTTGAAGGACGGGCTGAGACGACAAATTTATTGTAAACCCAGACTACCAACGCTGTGGCGCCGGCCGATATGATCCAGACGTAGGGCATTTTGGACGCACCCCAGGCCGATAGGAAAAGGGACTCGCAGACCGGTCGAATAAAACTGTAGCTAAACAGCACCAGAAAAAAGCAACCGAACAGCGGCAGAAAAATACCTCTGCTTTCCAAAGCCGCCGTAGAAAAATCTTCATACAACCGTTTCATGCGAGCCATTTTTTTATCCTCAAAAAACGACCATCCCGCCATTAAATAAAATGGCGGGATGGTCTGAACACGTGTGCCCGAAAACAGCTTTTAACGGATTGTGTTTAAAAAGTATCAAACGCTTTCATCGGGTGCTGAAAAGGCGGCCCGTAAAAGTGAACCCCTCATGGCTGCCATTTGACTTTTTCATCGAGAGAAAAGGGTTGACGTTCCTTCTCTCTTACGGCTTTGTCCAGCGCCGCCAGGGCCGGCAGGTTCCTGAGATCGCTGTTTCCCACAAAAGGCCGCGTTTGAAACAGATAGAGCTTTCCGCCCACGAAACCATATTCGATATCCCAGGGCAGAAGGTCCCCGCCTGCACCTTTTTCAGGGGTGAATTCCTTCTTGATCTTCTGCGCTGCAGACACCAGTGCATGCAATTCCTCTTTTGTCAACACCCGTTCCGCGCCGGTTGAGGGTACCATGCGGCTTCCGCCCTTCCCTTCGAGGATCAGCATCCGCCGTGTGGGCGACTTGAATTGATTCAGCAAAATAGTCTCTTTCGGACTGTATAAAAGAGTCTCCGCCGGGGAGCCATCCACGGTACCACCCACCCCTTCGGCCGTGGCGATGGTCATTTTATCGGGATTTCCGGTATCCACATCCGCCGTTATCAATACGCCGGATTTCTCCGACGGCACCGATTCCAGCACGACGATGGAGGGAAATACCAGATTCGGATCACTGATGACCGTCTGTCGCCATGAAAATGAACGGTAGGTAAAAGGAGATGCCCAGACTTTTTTGACACCTTCCAAAACATCCTCGAATGTCATGAGGTTGAAAATGGTCAAATTAAGACCTGCCCCGTTAAAATTGGGCATATCCTCCACATTGGTATCGGAACGGACAAAAACACCCCGCATCTGTCCATTTTGCGCATCTGTAATAATGCCCCGTTTGACCATGGCTTCCCGCAGTTCCTTTACAAAAGACGGGTCCAAATTGATCTGCCGGATGGAATAGCGGATGACGGCCAACCTGGGACGAATCCATCTGGACAGCTTTTCGGAAGATATTTTAGGGTCTTTCAGCAGTTTGTTGAAGAAAGTATCATAGGTGCGTCGCACAAATTCGTTCAGAGACTCCCCTTCAACGGCGATTCCCTTATTTTTCAATTCGTTCGGCAAGACCACTTTTGCTTTTTTAAAATGTGCATCGTAAATACCAAAGGGGATCACCACACCCCGCGCCACGTTATCGGGGAAATGGTATTTCAATTCGCCCAGAAAAGCCGCTTTGGGTCCGCAAATGATCCCTGAATCCTTGCGTCTCAGATCCTCCAGCCCCATCACCCGGGTTTCTTTGAGATTTAGCCGCTGCGCATCAATGGCCAGTTTGCGGGACTGCCCGGTGATTTCCGCATCGTTGGTCCGTTTGACATTTTTTTCATATTCCGAAAGAATCAAACGATCCTCCGAATCCATCTTGCTCTCTTCCTTTAAAATGATGCGACCCATCGGCGTAACCGCATAGAAAAGCGGCTTTCCTTCGACTGAAGCCAACCGCTTGTACACCGCATTTAAGAAAACAGCATTGGGAACACCCAAGGCCCGTGCCAGCAACTGAACATGGGAAACCACGTTGCCTTCATCCTTGGTGATGATTCCTGCCACCGGTTCCAGTTCCGCATTGGTGGTTTCAAGGGCTAGAATATTCTCCCGGGTGTAACGCCCATCGTCATGAAAAAATGCCAGAGGCCCCCGGGCCAACCCCGGATTCAGGGCTCTCACACCTTCAACATAGGTCTTTCCCAAAATCTGATGTTTCAGATCCAGCTTGCTCAACAGTTGCCCGCGAAGGGATTTGATGATGGTGGCATAGGCCATGAGAGGGGACGATCGGATGATGTCGTCGTTGATGCGCTGCACTTCCGGAAACAGATAGACCCAGGGCTCCCACACATCCGAAAAGGCCGTCCTTATTGACGCTTGTGCCCATTCCACGGCGCGACCGGCGCGATTGAGGGACCGGTTGGCGTCGCCCAGGGTCAAATCTTTTTTGTTGAGCAGTTCGTTTATGATCTGAATGCCGGTTTCGTATTCACGACGGCTCATCAATCCGGCTCCGTAGCTGCCGGCCAGGGTGTCTTTCAAAATGTTGAGAAGTTCTCGCGCCGTCCAGACCCGGTCAAGCTCCATGAGTCGGTTGGTGGTCACAAGGATCAGCAGGTTGGCCGACACATTGAGGTTGATGAGCGTAACCGCATCCTCAGGCTTGATTTTTTTGGCGGCCACGGTTTCCCTTGAGACAACCACCAGTCTGGCCAGGTTTTGAAGCAGCCTTAACGGGGCGTTTCTTGGAATCTGTAATATATTTTTGACAAGATCTCGAATACGCGCATCCGAGATGTCCGGCAGATAACTTCTTAACTGGTTCTGATCCACGTAGGTCAGGCTTCTGACCATTTCAATGAGACGTGCGTAGTTCTTGGCGTTTTTTTTGTCCTGGGGATGCTTTTTCCGGAATTCTTCGATGCGGGTCACCAGTCCCGGAGACAACCGGTTATGCACAAGGTCTTTGACCGGTTTAAACGGCTTGTAGCTTCGATATATAACCAGGGAAAGGTTTCTGATGTCATTGACCAGACTCAGGTTGCATTTGCAAAAAAAACGCCGCTGCATTTCATACTGCAGAAGGAAATTGTGAAAATCTTTCCAGTCTGCAAGGGCGTAGTATTTGGCGAAAAAAACGGGTGCATATTTGACTTCGAACTCGGTGCCGGAAATGCCGCCGTATGCACGGGACATGGCCAATTTCGACTCCGGGTGGGTATCCATGTAGTATTTTTCCAGAAGAAACCCTTTCACCACCCGATGATGCTCAGGATTTTCATCCCATAAAAATACTTCATTGGAAAAAATATTGCCGACATAGACACCGTATTTGGCCAATATTTCAGCATACTTGTTTCGGTAGGCCGAACAAAAAAGTTGTCCCGTGTTTTCCAGTTCCCGACACGGATTGGGACGAATTCGCATATTGTCGTCGGCCACGGGCGCCAGCTTACCGTTGGTGCAGGTGCAGGTGTTGATGGTGAAAGGTCCCTTTCGTTTGACCAAAATCGTCTTATAGGCACTTCGCAATTCATTTTTTTCCTTTTTGGAAAGTTCGGCCCAACCGGAACCTGAAAAAAACAACGCGCAAAACGGTATCAGCACCCACCATAATTTTTTCATTGATCACCCTTTTAAAAAAAATATAGACTTCAATT
>ADZZ01000416.1 GCA_000179315.1 delta proteobacterium NaphS2 | reverse complement strand
CTTTTGCGGCCTACGTCAAAGAAAAAACCAACGGCAGTAATCGATATTGCAACCTTCCCCATGGGCCAGTTGGGCGGCGAACGATCCATGGCGGAACAGGTGCAGAGCGGCACACTGCAGATCGCTGCCATCACCACCGCCGTACTCCAGAATTTCGTGCCTCAGACTGCCATCCTGGATATGCCTTTTATTTTCCCGAACCGAAAAACCGCATACGCCACGCTGGATGACCCGGAAGTTCAGAAAAAAATATTTTCCTATTTTCCCAAAAAGGGGTTTATCGCTATCGGATGGACGGAAAACGAGTTCAGGGATTTCACCAACAACAAACGCCCGGTTCGAAAACCGTCGGATATCAAAGGGCTCAAGGTCCGGGTCATGAACTCCCCCGTCTATCTGGATACCTTCAAGCAGTTGGGGGCATCGCCAGTGGGCATCCCTTTCCCTGAAATCTATAACGCCCTCCAAACCGGTGTCATCGATGCTCAGGAAAACCCCCTTCTCACTTCCATCCTGATGAAGTTTACGGAAGTGACCAAATTCGCGACCCTCACCCACCACTGCCTGACCGAATGTCCCATTATCGTTTCCCCCGATTACTGGGAATCGCTTTCCCCGGAGGATCAGCAGATTTTCAGGGAAGCCGCCAAAGTGGCCATTGACACCAACCGGAAGGAGAATGCCGAATTGCACAAAAAGCTGCCCAAAAGCGGTATCAGCGTTGCGGAATATTGCAAGAAAAACGGCGTTGAAGTCATTGAGCTGACGCCTGAAGAGCGGAAGGACTTTCAAAAGGCGATGGCTCCGGTGTGGAATAAATACCGGAAAAAACTCGGCGATGAATTTTTTGATTTCATGCTGACCAAAATCAAGGAACATCAACAGTAGGATCCGGCAAGACAATCAAAAAAAGCGCCGACCCTGTCAAACAGGCGGTCGGCGCTTTTTAACCGGCTTTCGGTTTGTCGGCCACCGGCCGGGAGCCAGTGGCCGATAACTTACGCAAAATATTCCACTGCATTTCTAAAAACAGCGATGCCTTCCCCCTCCTCCCGATCAATGTTTTTTCCAACGCGTGCCAAACCCAGTTTTCGACGGGTCCAATCCGGATGGTTGGTGAAATGGTTGAAAGCCTCCGGATGGGGCATGAGTCCGAAGATGCGTCCGGTGGCATCACACATGCCCGCAATATCGGAGAGGGACCCGTTGGGATTTGCGGGCCAGCGGCCGGCGGCCGGGCGCCCATCGGAACCGGCATACTGCAACACCACCTGCTCGTTTTCAAAGAGCCTTTTCAGGGTGTCGTCAGATGCATAGAATTTTCCTTCCCCATGCCGAACCGGGAATTCCGCCCGACGAATACCCTTCGTAAAAACACAAGGTGATTGCCCATTGATCTTCAGGCTCACCCAACAATCGATAAAATTTCCCGAGTCATTGTGGGTAAGCGCCACCTTGCGATCCACGTATCGACCGTCAAACCCCGGAAGGAGTCCCAGATTGACCAGTGCCTGAAACCCGTTGCAGATGCCGAGAATCAAATTTCCCGCATCCACGAAGGCTTTCAATTGTTCACCCAGGTGCCGCTTCATTTTCGAGGCCATGAGAACACCCGCGCCATGATCATCAGCCCAGCTGAAACCGCCCCCGAAAACCAGAAGCTGGTAGTTTCGAAGAACCGTGCGGGAATCACTTTGTGCGTTCTCGATCAGTTGATTGATGTGCATCCTGCGGGAATCGGCGCCGGCCAAATGCAGTGAATAATCGGTTTCATTATCGCAATTGAGCCCATAGCCGGTCAGGACCATTGCTTTGACCTTTGTCATATCAGATCTCCAAAAGGCTTTTTCCAGGTATCCTTTAAACGGCGAATATCTTCCTTCAAAATCGTGCCGCCGTCTTCCCCTTGAATGACAAAATCCGTTGATTCGGTGACAACACCAACCCGCACCAGTTTCATTCCGGAAAAGCACTTTTCAAACAACGTTTTCTTTTCCTGCGACACCGTGACCACGAATCGCCCGCAGGATTCGGAATAGAGTTTCTGCGAATCCGAAAGACCCGGGGCAGCGGGAATCGCCAGCAGTCGGATTGTCATTCCCAAAGCACCGCCCATTGCGGCCAGGGCCAGGTGAACAGCCAGACCGCCCCTTGTCACCGCATGGCAGGACGACACCAGTTCGCTCTCCATGGCTTGATGAAGGGCAAGGTACTGCGGCAGAAATTCCATCCCGTAAACTCTGGGGACATTCAACCCCACCTGCCCCATCATCTGGTAGTATTCTCCGCCACCCATTTCATTCCGCGTTTCTCCCAGCACATAGACCAGATCACCCGGAAATTTGACGTCCATTGTAATGGCTTTCTGAATATCCGCCATGACGCTGGAAACCGTGAAGAGCAACGTGGGCAACCCCGACACCTTTCGTCGCTCCCCGTAAGGCCCTTTGAGATTGCCGTCGATGTACATGCTGTCTTTTCCGGAAAGCAACGGGATATGGTATTGAAGGCACATGTCCCGCAAGGCCCGGTTTGATCGCACCAACTGGGCGGCCTTGTATTTGCCGTCCGGATTTTGAACGGGATCATATTCAATGGTGGGCCAGCAGAAGTTGTCCACGCCGGCCAAGTGCTCCGGATCCCCCCCTGCCGCCAGCACCTTTCTAACGGCTTCATCAATGGTGGCCGTGGTCATGTGGTACGTATCGATCTTGGAATAAACGGGATTGAGGGCCTGCGACACGACAATCCCTTTGCGGGATCTGAGCACCGGCCGAATCACCGCGGCATCGGACGGAACATCCCGTTCCTTCCCCACCAGCGGCTTGATGACGCTGGTCCCCTGAACTTCATGATCATATTGCATGGCGATCCAATTGCGGGAACAGATGTTGGGTCGCTGAAGCATCGCGTGAAGGAGTGCACCGTGATCTGTCGGCTCCGAGATAACCGGCTCCGTAAACCCCCGCATTTTAGGCGGAAGCCATTGTGCATCAAACTCCCACTGGGGGAAATCCGACTCCAGCAGATCCATCCGTATATACGCGCAGGTTTCCTCACCGTATTTCAAATGCAGAAAACCGGAATTCGTATACTCTCCGATGACGGTGCTCAACACCGCATGTTTCCTGGAAAGGGCCATGAAACGATCCAGGTGCTCCGGTTTAACCGCAATGGTCATTCGCTCCTGGGACTCGGAAACCCATATTTCCCATTGGTTCAACCCTTCATACTTAAGCGGCACCCTGTCCAGATGTACAATACATCCATTGCTGAAACGGGCCGACTCCCCGACGGAGGAAGAAAGGCCGCCGCCGCCGTTGTCGGTGATAAAACCGATAAGGTCCTCATCCCGGGCTTCCAGGAGAAAATCGTGCATTTTTTTCTGGGTATAAGGATCGCCGATCTGCACGTGGCCGGCCGGCGTATTTTCGGAATAGGTTTCGGACGCCGCGGTCACCCCGTGAATACCGTCTTTCCCCACCCTTCCGCCACTCATGATGATCAGATCTCCCGGCGAAGTGGATTTTTCGTGGGACGGCCGGCCGCCCACCCTTGAAGGCATCAGCCCCAGGGCCGTCACAAACACGAGGCATTTTCCCGTAAAGCTCTCGTCAAACAACAGCAACCCGTAGGGGGTCGGAATACCGCTCTTGTTGCCGCCGTCCCGCACCCCTTCGATAATCCCGTCCAGCAGGCGGCGCGGGTGCAGGTGAGGTTCAAGATCCCCCTGATAATCCCGCTGGCCCACGCAATACCCGTACATACCCAAAATGAGTTTCGATCCTTTTCCCGTGCCCATGGGATCCCGGTAGATGCCAACGATTCCGGTAATGGCCCCGCCGTAGGCTTCCATATTGGACGGGCTGTTGTGTGTTTCACCGGTAATGCAATAATGGTGGTCGGCGTCAAAGCGGGCCACGCCGGCGTTGTCCCACAAGACGGAAACCACCCAGTCCTTCTCCTCCTGAATCATCAGCGTCGGCGCTTCGATACAGGTCTTAAAAAGGCTGTCGATGATTTCGCGCTCGCCGCTTTGAAGGTCATGGTAATGAAATTTTCCCCTGAAGGTGTTGTGATTGCAGTGATCGCTTCGCGCCTGGGAAATATACTCCAGCTCAACATCCGTGGGAAGATCGAGGCCCACGGTTTTTCTTTCCCGCAAAATTTCTTCCCTGAGAAAATACTCGCGAATAACGGGAATATCCCGATCCTGCAACGCCAGATTCCTCTCGATTGAAAGACATTTCAGCGTCTCATCGCTTTCGATGGGGATTTTTTTCACTTCCGGTTTGCGGCGCAAAATAACCTTTGGAATCAACAGTCCGATCCCTTCTTCGGGATCCCATTTATTGCCGGAAAAAACTTTCCATTGCTGAATGGCCGCATTGGCCAAAAGTTCCGAAGCAATACGGTGAACCTGATCCTCCGTGAGTTTTCCCCTGATTTCATAGCATCTCGAGGTGTAAACCGCTTCTCCGGGTCCAAATGTGACGTCCAGGAGATCTTCGATGGCTTCGCGGGCCGTACTGCCTGCCGTATCCCGCACCCCCGGGCGGAATCCGACCCAGATAAGCCAGTCAAAACCTCTTTGGATGGGGGTATAAGCGCTTTTTTCGGTAATGGGATTGGTGAATAACTCGTCTTGAATTCGCGAAAGTTGTTCATCATCGAAATGGGCATCGATGGTCAGTACCCGAATGACCCGCACATCATCCACGTCAAAACCGAAATACGCTCTTGCTTTCTTCAATATGCCGGCGCCGGATGCGTCGAACAGTTCATCTTTCAACCTGACTTCCAGTCTGAATGTCATTGGAGCCTGCCTGTTATTATCAAAAATGTTTTTAACAAACTTTCTTGTTGCTTTTTATCTTGAATGACAGGTTTCGTCAACCGCTATCGAAGGAGCGGCTTTTTGCCCGTGAAAGGGCCGGGCTTGCAATCAGGTGTTTAAATGCATACCTTGTTGAATAATCGATAGCGTCAATGCAAGGAGTACTTCAATAATGGAAGAACCAAAAACGAAAAAAATCGAAAATGAGAAAGCCGGAAAGTTGCCCAATCAACAGGAACTGGAAAAAGAATTGGGAGAATACCTTTCAAAAAAATATGGTGATCGCGTAAAGATTATTTCCCCATTCGTTGTTCCCCAAAAGGATGAGAATGATCCGAAGGGAAAAAAGCCCGGGTCGGAAGATTCAGACATGGAGAATTTTTCCATGATGCCGGAGGAAATGGCATCTTATCTTGATGGTTTTGTGGTGAAACAGGATCAGGTCAAGGCTGTTTTGGGCACAAAGATATGTACGCATTTCAACAGGATCAGGTTCAACGATCAAAAGGAGAGTGAAAGTTTTTCAGGCGCTGACAAGAAGTCCGGCGTTGGAATGATCAAAAACAATGTGTTGATGATCGGGCCGACCGGTGTCGGAAAGACCTACATGATCAAACTCATCGCTCAAAAGCTGGGCGTTCCGTTTGTGAAAGGAGATGCCACCAAATTCAGCGAAACCGGGTATGTGGGTGGTGATGTTGAAGATCTCATCCGGGACTTGGTATATGAAGCGGATGAGAGCATTGAACTGGCTGAAAACGGCATCGTTTACATAGACGAAATTGACAAAATATCATCATCCAGGAATTTGATCGGACATGACGTATCCCGCACGGGTGTACAGAGAGCACTGCTGAAGCCCATGGAAGAAACCGATGTGGACCTGAAAGTTCCACACGATCCCATCAGTCAAATCCAAGCCATTGAGCATTACAGACGAACAGGAAAGAAAGAAAAAAAAGTGGTTAATACCAAAAATATCCTGTTTATCATGAGCGGCGCTTTTGGCGATTTGGCCGAGATCATAAAGAAGAGATTGCAGCGGCAGGGGATCGGCTTTGAGGCCGACGTAAGGCCCACGGAAATTCCATGGGAGATACTGAAGGAGGTCCGGGCTCAGGACTTGGTGGAGTTCGGTTTTGAGTCGGAATTCGTGGGTAGACTTCCGGTGGTCGTGGTATTTGACATGTTGAACCGGGAGGACCTCTTTGAAATTCTCAAAAACCCCAATAACCCCATTATCATCAGTAAACGGATGGATTTCAGGGCCTACGGCATCGATATCAAATTTGAAGACGATGCACTTAGACAAATTGCCGCCCTGGCGGAAAATGAGAAGACAGGCGCCAGAGGGCTTGTCAGCGCCATCGAAAAAGTTCTGGTCCCATTTGAGACCCGTTTGCCTTCAACCGAAATCAAACGGTTTCTGGTCACTCCCGAGGTTGTCGATAATCCTGAACAGCAATTGTCGGAACTTCTGGAAAAGCATAACGATCCGGAATGGATTGCGCGTTTTGAAAAAGCCAGAAGCGCCGAAGTGACGGAAATCAAACAATACATTGAAGAACGGGCCGAATATTTCAGCAAAAAGTCCGGGCTGGAGATGTATGATCAACGGCTGGAATTAATTGCACATCTTTATCTACAGCATGTAACCGATATAGATGTGGCCATCGAAAACCTGGGCGCCATGTACGAACAGGTTCAGGCGGAGACGGACGTCCTGAGGGAAAATCTTGATGTCAAGATTCTTTTTGATGACAGCGCCGTGGACGAAATTATCCGTCAGGCTGTGGACTCGGGCCAGAACGTGAGGAACCGCACATTTCAACTGGCGAAACGTCTTGAATACGGCCTAAGGCTGGTGAAAGACCGTGTCGGCAAGGAAGATTTCATTATAGACCGCAAAGCCCTCGCCGATATGGAGGCTTTTATCAGCGGTCTCATGAAAAAGGCATACCACAGCGAGGAAGCCTGCGTTAACGAGAAACCTGAGGAAAAACCGTAACCCTCTCCGGTCGTTGGTTGCGCGCTTTAGATCTTTCAACCGTGGACCGACGACCGGAGCGTACTGTCATAAGCTTCATCAATCCGTTGTTCCAGGTATGAGATGATATCGTCGCTGTTTTCATACAGGTCGAAACAATAGCCATCCTCCCCCAACAGGCCTCCGGGCACCAGATTCCCTTCCTCGTCGGGATCCGTTATGCGGTCCCCGTAGAAACATACGGACAGCCACCGGTCGGCGGGATCGTCATCCACGATATCGATCATGGTTATGAGGGTCCCGCTTTCATCCTTCTTTTTCATGGCGGCCCGGAGAGAATGGCTGATTCCGGGTCTTGAAACAACGGACAGAACCGCATCGTTTTTTTCCGAGAAACGCTCGGCCAGCCTGAGGAAAGCATTTTTCATGTTCATTTCATCTTCAGTCCATTTGTCGAGGATGTCCGAAAGGCTCAGGAAATCCTCCGGCTTTTGAAACATGGTCTCCTGCATTTTTGTATTTTTCTCCTTATCTGTTTTGTCCGAATTTTAGATGTCCCACGAATCAGGCCACAATATATATATCCTTTTCCCGGTCCTGCAGGTACACGTGCCTGAAAGCGCCTTTTCGACCTTCCTGAAACCAGTTCAGACCGGTTTTGCGGCATTCGGGACAGACTTCCATCGGGATATGGACACCCATGATATGCTGACCGGTACTGGCCGTTGAAGAAACGGCAAAAGTGCCGGCACAACGGGAGCAGCACCTGATTTTTTCATTTTGTCTCTCCTGGATGCCATCCGTATCATAAAAGATATCCCGTTTCCGCTCCAGGATGTGCCCTTCTTCATAGGGCTTTTTCTTGAACCCTTCATGCAAAAACAAATCCTTTAACGCCGTAACCAGCTGCTCAATGTGCCGGGTAACCTCCGGGGATTGAGGGCGGTAGTCTTTTTCATAATTGGGTTCCTTCACGAAAGAGGTATCCATTCCGGCCATGGCCATGATAATGCCCACATTCACATAGGGTAGGGCATTTTGAATGGCGTAACCCCCCTCAAGAACTGCAATATCCGGTTTCAGGCGGGCATTCAAAGTGGCGTATCCGCGGGCAGAAAAATTCATATTGGTAATGGGATCATTAAAGTGGTTGTCCTGGCCCGCCGAATTGATCACAAGTTCCGGATCGAAGTCTTCCAGGAGTGGCAGGACCAGTTCATCCAGTGTATAGAGGAATCCTTCTTCGCCGGTTTGCGGCGGTAGTGGAATATTGACGGTTTTCCCTTGTGCATTGGGTCCGCCCAGCTCGTCGGGGAAACCGCTGCCCGGGTACAGGGTGCGGCCATCCTGGTGAATGGAGATGAAAAGGGTATCGGGATCGTGCCAGTAAATATCCTGGGTGCCATCGCCATGATGGCAGTCGGTGTCCACAATAGCCACCTTTCGAATGCCGTAACGGCTTCTGATATATTCAATCATGACCGCTTCGATATTGACATTGCAGAATCCGCGGTTGCCGTGCACCACACGCATGGCATGGTGTCCGGGGGGTCGCACCAGCGCAAATGCGCTTTCCACTTCTCCATCCAAAACCGCATCGGCCGCCACAAGACAACCGCCGGCGGAGATCAGATGGCTTTCCGTGGTAACGGCGGCTTCATCGGGAACGCAAAAATGAACCCGCCTTATATCTTCATAGGTTGCCGGTCGTACGCGATATTCAAGAATGCCCGGAATATCCAGCAAACCTTCCTCCATTACCTGATCCTGGGTGTAGAGAAGACGTTCCTCGCGTTCGGGGTGGTCAGGGCTGATCGCCCAGTCAAATGCGGGAAAAAAGACCAACCCGGTTTTCCGTTGTGCCCTTAGCATGCCGCTTCGCTCCTTTTCCATTGGGGGATGAGTCCCGGTGTGATGCTCATTTTAAGGCGAATGTTCTGGCCCACCATCCTGTAACCACGAATCATGTTGAAAATCTGTTTCTCCGTGATGGAAGTCTCCAGTGAATTGTCCCGTGCCCCGATCAGCATGGCCCTTCCACAGAGGGCTTCCCGGGCCATGGCGATGGCCTGGTCCATATCAAAGCTGCGATCGATTTTGTGCTCCTCTCCAACCTCGGGAATAATGACCGAACCCCTCTCGGTATCCGCCTGTAGGGTCACCCGTGACGTAACCCTGGCCACGGCGGCGCCAACGGCGTTGGCCACGTGGTGGTAACGTGGTACACGGCAGGGCAGTCCCAGCGCCTTTTCCACATAAGGCGCCAAATGGGGGGCGGGTCCACCCATCACCAGAACATTTGCGGGTTCAATTTTTTCCTCATTTAAAACCTGATGAATCGTGTAAACCGGCTGTGAGTTTATATCATGTATAAATGCTCTCGCCGATTGAGCAATGGTTTCGGCCATTCGCCGCAAGACACGCTCCGCCGCTCTCTCAGTTTCACAGCACAGTACGCGGCCCAGGTCCTTCATGGCGGATTCTGCGCGACTTCTATCGCCCAGATCCAGAAGTCCCAGGGCTACCATGGCATCCGTGGGGGTTGCCACAACACCCCCGCACGACACGGGAGGACCGTTTCGTCTGGGCCCCACGGTCATTTTGCCTTCGTCATCCACTCGAATGACACTGTCCCCGCCGGTTCCCAAGGAATGGGTAATAATGGACCGGATCAATGTCTTGTATTGGCCCAGTTTGATCCCGTGTGGATTGAGCAGCGGCACGCCGTCCAACACAACCGCCATGTCCGTGGTGGTACCGCCAATGTCCATCACCAGCGTCGTTCCTTCACACCCGTCCAGTGCCAGGGCGCCCATGACGCTGGCGGCCGGTCCGGACTGTGCCGTTCGGACAGGTGCTCCCATGCTTCTCAAAAGGTCAATGGTGCCGCCATCCGGCTTTAAGAGGTATCTCGGCCCGTTCAGCTTCTTTTCATCCAAAATGCGGGTCAGTGCATCGGAAAAAGATTTGTACAGTTCATGCAGGGAAGCATTCAGATAGGTCGTAAAAATGCGGCGGGGAAAATTGAGTCCCCCCGAAACCGTGTGCCCCATGGCCACGTGGGAGAAGAGACCTTTGACCCATTCGACGATCTGAAGCTCGTGGGCCGGATTTCGAACCGAGAATTTTCCGGTGACACCAATGGTATCGATGCCTGCTTTCCGTATTTTTTCGGCCGCTTCCATGACGGATGCCTTGCTCAGGGGAACCGCCTCGAATCCCTGGTGGTCCAGGCAGCCTTCAACCACGTGAAAAGAGGGACCGACCGAAAAACACGCCGGATCGATGCCGGGACCGCCGGATACGATCATCCCCGTTGGCGCCAGACGATCCTCTACGATGGCATTGGTGGCCAGGGTCGTCGAAAAAGCCATGCGTTCAATCTGGTCAGGTTCAACGCCGGTCAGGATACTTTCAAGGGCGTTTCGAAGGGTCAGGAGAAGATCCTTCCCCGTAGGAATTTTCGTTTCCGCCAGAATCCGGTCCCCGTCTATGAGAACCGTGTCTGTTTGCGTCCCGCCTACATCAAGTCCCAGAATCATGGTTTCACCGCCCGTTCATCTTGTTCAATAAGGTTTTATTGATCGCCCTCACGATTTAGACTTCGATTCATCTTCCCGGACGCAAATTCTTCCAGGTCCAAGGCGATATGGTCAAAACCGATCCGACGGAATTTCCTGATAATATCCTTTCGGACGGGATCCTTCAACACCAGCTCCCGCTCCGAATCCCCCACCTCAATGCGGGCAAGTTCTCCATGATGCCTCACACGAAGCGTCTTTAGCCCTTTGTCCGCTAAAAATGCTTCCGCCGTTTCAATCATCTTCAGTTTTTCTTTGGTGACGGCGCTACCGTAAGGAAGTCTGCTGGCAAGACATGCCATTGACGGCCTGTCCCATTGGGGCAGCCCCATCGCTTTTGCCAGTCGGCGAATTCCAGTCTTGTTCAGACGGTTATCCATCAACGGAGCTTCGACGCCCTCCTCCATAGCGGCCCGGAGCCCCGGTCTGAAATCATCCAGATCATCCACATTGGCACCGTGAACCGCATGATGAATACCGTTTTCCCTTGCCAATTCATTGAGAGTTTTGCACAGCGCTTTTTTGCAATGGTAGCACCTGTCCGGATTGTTGACTACAAATTCGGGAAGATTCATTTCGTCGGAAGGGATCAGCAGATGGGGAATGCCTCTTTCCTTCGTAAATGCGGCCGCGTCAGCCCGCTCCCGAAGGGGATGAATAGGGGACACCGCAGTGACTGCCAACACATTTTCCCCCAGGGCTTCGTGCGCCGCGGCGAGAAGAAGTGCACTGTCAACGCCCCCCGAAAATGCCACCAGCACGGACCTCATCCTTTTAAGTTCTGCTATCAGACGTGCCTTCTTTGTCACGTGGGAAAGTCTCTTTTTTGTGAAACGTTGTTGATGACATTATACGAATGGAGGCGTTCAGCTCAATATCCATTACTCAGAATCAAATCTTTAATGCGCGCATGATAGCAGTTGAAGATTGAAATGTGAAGCAAGAGTTTAATGAGGGGTAATGGTTTGGAAATTGGGCTTGCTTCGTACGAAAAAAGGTGTTATGCAGGTCCCTATTCGCTCCAGCAAACACGACCCCTTCTGCGGACTGGGGGGATTTTTTTGATGACTGCAAAATTTTAAGGAGAAATACTGATGCGAAAAAACTTTGGTCTTGGACTGTGGACGGCGGTCTTGGTGTTTTCTTTGGCAATTTTGAGCTGGCCGGCTTCGGCCGAAGAAAAGCCCGCCTCGGAAAAGGTGGCAGTGGTAAATGGCGATGTGATTACACGGGCGAATCTTGATCGTGCCATGGATTTTGCCAAACGTCAATCCATGCAGCAAGGCAAACCCCTGGATGAAGAACAGCTGGCCGCCCTGAAAAAAGAGACCCTGGACAAACTGATCGGCATTGAACTACTTTACCAGGCCAGCAAAAAAGCGGGCAATAAAGTAGACGAAAAGCAAGTGGATGAAAAATTCGCCCAGTTCAAGAAGCGCTTCCCCAATGAAGAAGCCCTTCAGAAAACCATGGAGGAGTGGCATGTGACAGAGGCGGACATGAAGGCGGAACTCAAAAAGGGGATGGTCACCGAAGCATTCGTCATGAAGAACTTTGTGGACAAAACGACCATTCCGGAGGAAGAAGTAAAGGCCTACTATGACAGTCACCCCCAATTTTTCAAACAGCCGGAACAGGTCAAGGCCAGTCATATTTTGATCAAAGTCAAACCGGATGCAACAGAAGCCGAAAAAGCCGAAGCCATGAAAAAGATCGAAAAGGCTCAGGATAAACTGCTGGAAGGGGAAGATTTTGCTGAAGTCGCCAAAACAACTTCAGAAGGACCCAGCGCCTCGAAAGGCGGGGATCTGGGCTATTTCGGACGGGGACAGATGGTCAAGCCTTTTGAAGATGTCGCCTTTTCTCTGGAACCCGGAAAAGTGAGCGATGTGGTCAAAACTCAGTTTGGGTACCATCTGATAAAGGTTGTGGACAAAAAACCCGAGACCACCATTCCCCTTGAGACCGTGAAACCCCGTATTGAACAATTCTTAAAGCAGCAGGAGGTTCAGAAAGAGATCAAAAAATATATTGACAACCTGCGAAAGGGTGCCAAAGTTGAAATTTTCTTGAAAAACGCCTCCTGATTTCAGGATTTGTTGTTAGAACCGATTTTTCGGCAATCTGTTGATAATATTCAGGTTGTTATCATTAGTTGAAATATGATTTCCGGAGGGATGGCCGAGTGGTCGAAGGCGGCGGTCTTGAAAACCGTTGAACGAAAGTTCCGTGGGTTCGAATCCTACTCCCTCCGCCAAAAACTTGCAAAAATTTTTCGGATTGTGTATAGGATTCGTTGCGGAAAAAAAAATTCCCGCAACGAATCAAAATGTGATTTTCTCGCTAACCAAATGGTATCGGAGAGATGGCCGAGTCGGCTGAAGGCGCTCGCCTGCTAAGCGAGTGTAGGGTTTAAAGCTCTACCGAGGGTTCGAATCCCTCTCTCTCCGCCATTTCAACATGTTACACACCTTTTTCACTCTCTAAATTATCTCCAAACCCGTTTTCATTGCCTACCTTCATTGCTGACTTTGGGCAATTTTCCAATATTTCACCTGTCTCGACTACCTCCAAATCATGTAAAAAGGAAACTCAAAAATAAACGACCAGTGGCGAATTTGTTTTCGTTTCATCGTGAGATTACCGATTACCACTAAGGATAAAAACCATGGCCATACCCAATACAAAAAAGCGTGAGACCAGGCCGACCCATCCCGGTGAAATGCTTCGGGAGGATTTCATGCCGGATTACGGTCTTAAGACGACATCCATGGCGAAGGTCTTGGGCGTATCACGTCAAACGATAAATGAAATATTAAGAGAGCGACGTGCCATCAGCCCTGCCATGGCCTTAAGATTGTCTCGTCTATTCGGCAATTCACCCGAGTTCTGGCTGGATGTGCAACATTCATGGGACCTTTGGGATTCGGAGCAGCGTTACAGCAAAGAATTGTCTCAAATCCAACCTTTGAATGCCGCGTGATTCTACAGAAAGAAAAACCCCATGCCTCGAATCCAGACATGGGGTTGTGGTTTCTATTCAAATCCATTTCGATACCCACCTGGGCATTCTGCGGATGATGACTATCTCCTAAAAGTGTTGGGGCCCAATTAGATTTCGTGCGATTGCCCTGACCCCGAACGCCGCAGGTCGGAATGCGCCGGCAATCAAAGGGGCTTATGGGCTGGCCTTCCAACATCTCACCCAGTGGTCACCGTCAAAACGGGAAAATTGAATCTCTTCCTTTCGGCATCTTTCTTCCACCCGGGGACATCTTCCCTGAAATTTACAGCCCGGCGGCGGATCCAAAGGACTGGGCACATCTCCCTTAAGGGGCGTATGGGCCCCTCGGGTGCCCGTATCATCGATTTTCGGAACCGATGACAAAAGCGCCAGGGTGTAGGGATGGAGGGGCTTTTCAAAGAGGCTCTCGGTGTCGGCATACTCCATGATGTGCCCCAGGTACATGACGGCCACCCGGTCACTGATGTAACTCACCACATTGAGGTCGTGGGAGATAAACAGATAGCTGAGATCTAATCGGGATTGCAAATCATTCAGCAGGTTGATGATCTGGGCCTGAATGGAGACATCCAGGGCCGAAATGGGTTCGTCGCAAATGATGAGGGAGGGATTGACGCTCAAGGACCGGGCCACCCCCACCCGCTGGCGCTGCCCCCCGCTGAATTCATGGGGGTATCGGTCCGCGGCCCCGGGCCAGATACCCACCATTTCCAATAGTTCTTCCCGCCGGGATTTGCGTCCTTCCTTTGAAAGGCCGACGCATCGAAGCCCTTCGTCAATGCTTTGGCCGATAGTCATCCGCGGGTTGAGGGACCCATAGGGATCCTGAAATACAATCTGAATTTCCTGCCGCAGGGGCCGCATCTCCCTGGGCGAAAGGTGGCTGATATCCCGCCCCTTGTAGAAGATCTTGCCTCCATCAGGTTCCAGGAGCTTGAGGATCAGACGGCCCACCGTGGATTTACCGCACCCGCTTTCACCCACCAATCCGAGGCTTTTGCCCGGGCCGATTTCAAAGTCGACGCCGTCCACCGCCTTGACCCGGGCGGCCACCCGTTGAAAAAATCCCCGGTGAACGGGAAAGTATTTCTTGAGCCCGGCCACTTGCAGGGTAACAGCATTTTTATGATTATCAGTTAGTGCCATCTTTCCTTTTCCCAGCAATAACGGCTAAGGTTTCTTCGCCAGAACCGGGCATCGGCATCGGTGCCCTTCTTCCAAAGGGATCATTTCGGGTTCCACGGTTTTGCAGGATTCCACCGCATGGGAACACCGGGGGTGAAACGGGCAACCGTCCGGCTTGTATGCAGGGTTGGGAACCGTTCCCGGAATATTATGAAGCCGCTTCCCCCGCTTTTTCCGGTCGGGAAGGGAGGCCAGCAACCCCATCGTATAAGGGTGAACGGCATTTCCGAAAACCTGGCGGGTATTCCCCTCTTCCACAATGAGCCCCGCGTACATGACGTAGACCCGGTCCGCAATGCCGGAAACCACGCCCAGATCGTGGGTGATATACAAAACGGCCATGGACGCCTTTTCCTGAACCGACTTCAGCAGGTTCAGGATCTGGGCCTGCACGGTCACATCCAAGGCCGTGGTGGGTTCGTCGGCAATCATCAAGTCGGGGTTGCAGGCCAGGGCCATGGCGATCATGACCCTTTGCCGCTGTCCGCCGCTTAACTGGTGGGGATAATCGTGCAAGCGCTGTTCCGGCGAGGGGATGCCCATATCTCTCAACAGCTGAACGCACCGTTTGTCGAGAGCATCCTGCGAAATGGTCTCGTGGGTCCTGATGGCCTCGCCGATCTGGTCCCCGATGGTAAAAACGGGGTTTAGCGAAGTCAGCGGCTCCTGAAATACCATGGAGATCTGGTTCCCCCGGATCTTCTGCATGGCGTCCTCATCCAAGGACAGGATGTCCGTCCCTTTGAACAGAATGCGCCCCCCCACGATCTTGCCGGGCGGACTGGGAATCAACCCCAGTGCGGCCAGGGCCGAAACGGTCTTTCCGCACCCCGATTCCCCCACCAGGCAGACGGTCTCCCCGGCATGAATGTGGTAGCTGACCCCGTCCACGGCCCGGGAAATCTTATCCCGCCCGTAAAAATAGACCTTGAGGTCTTCCGTTCTAAGAAGCGGTTTTTGAAAAGCCATAACTTCAAATCCCAAAATTCAAAACGATCTTTACTCCTGTCGCAATTTGGGGTTCAGGGCATCTTTTAGGCCCTCCCCGAAGAGGTTGAAGCAGAGAACCACAATCAAAATGGCGATTCCCGGAACGAAGGTCAGCCAGGGCGCGTCAAAGATGAACCGTTTGCCGTCCGAAAGGATATTCCCCCATGTGGCGTACGGGGGCGGCACGCCGAAGCCCAAGAAACTGAGGCCCGCTTCCGTCAAAATGGCCGTGGCGATGCCGATGGTGGCGGAAACCAGCACCGGTGCAACGGCGTTGGGCATCATGTGTCTGAAAATAATTCGAAAATTTCCCAGGCCCAAGGCTTTGGCCGCGCTGACAAAATCCTGTTCCCGCAAAGAGAGAAACTCCGCCCGCACGAACCGGGTGGTACCCATCCAACTTGTGAGTCCGATGACGATCATGATGTTGTAGATGCTGGCCGGCAGAAGCGCCACCACCGTGAGAATCAGAAAAAAACTGGGAAAGCAGAGCATGATGTCCACCATGCGCATGATCAGGGTGTCAAAGGAAAAGGCGGATTTATGGAGCCATCCCGGCATGAAACGGTTCTGTTTTACCCGCCTGGCCCTAAAAGAAAGTATCATCATGAAAATTCCGGCGGTAAAAAGACCGAATCCCAGTTTATGCCATTTCAGAATAAAAAATATGATCCCCGACAGGAGAAGGAGGAAGTCCAGGATCTGGTCATAACAGATTCCCTCCTGGCCGTAGTATCCCGCAAGCCCGCCCAGAAAAATGCCCACGATAACGGCGATGCCCACCGCCACGAACCCCACCGTGAGGGAGACCCAGGCCCCCTGCAGCATGCGGGCGAACACGTCCCGGCCCAGATCGTCGGTTCCCAGCAGATAGATGCCCAGGGTAGGGACTTCGTGGGCTTTCAGGGTTTCCAGGTTGGGAAGGCTCAAAGGCGGCTGCAGTTTTTCCTGAAGCCGGACCAGGGAGGGGTTGAAGACCGGATCCTGGCCGGAGGTCAGAACAACCCCGGCTACCGCGGTTATGAAAAAAGCCAGGAAGATCACGAGCCCCACCACGGCCAGGCGGTTCTCCTTGAACAGCCGGAACTGTTGCACGAACCTGGATTGCCTGGGCGCCTGGGGCCCCTCCAGAATTTCGTGATTTTTGGTCAGCGTCTCTGCCATCTTTCTTAAAGCCGTATTCTCGGATCCACCACCAGATAAAGCAGGTCCGACAGAAAGGTTCCCGCCAGCACCAGCACCGCTGAAAGGAAATTGACGGTTAATATAATGGGGTAATCCCGGGCCAGTATGGCCTCATAGGCCATTCGCCCCATGCCCGGCCAGGAAAAAATGGATTCGATAATGACGGATCCGCCGATGAGGCCGGGCAGGATCAGTCCGAACATGGTGACGAAGGGGAGCAGGGCATTCCTGAGGGCGTGCTTGTAGTGAACCTGGTCGGGGGGAAGCCCCTTGGCCTTGGCCGTTCGAACGTAGTCCTGTCCTTCCACTTCCAGCATCTGGCTTCGAACGTAACGGGAGAGAACGGCGATGCCCGCGGTGGCGCCCAGGGCCGAGGGGATCAGAAGATGCCAGATGCGGTCCATGAACAGATTGGGCCAGGGCGCATTTCCCATGCCGTAGGTTTCCATGCCGATGACCGGCACGTGAAACGCGGTCACCACCAGTATGATCAGAATATAGGCGAAAAAAAATCCCGGGATTGAAATGAGAAGATAGGAAAAGAAGGTGGCACTGCGATCATAGACGCCGCCACGGTAAATGGCGGACCGGATGCCCACGGGAAAAGAGAGGGTCCAGGTGAGAAGGGTCCCCACAATGAAGAGGGGAAGACTGTTTAAAAACCGTTCCCAGATTTTCGCCAGCACGGATTGATTATCTTTCCAGGAGACGATCTTCCCCGTAAAAAGATCCCGGTAAAAATAAACATATTGCACATATAAGGGCTTATCCAGGTGAAATTGCGTCCGAAACCGTTCCACCATTTCCGGTGTAAATTTGGGGTTCATGGGATCGATCTGGCTCGGTTCCCCCGGCGCCAGGTGGATGATCAAAAAGGAGACCACGGAAACGAAGAAAAGGGTGATGGTCTTTTGAACAATGCTTCGGCCGATGAATGAAAACATGAATTTTTACCATCCCTCCGTGGTCATCTGGGGCATGTCCGGTACCTTGATCCATTTGTTGAAGTGAAAGGTATAGGAGCCCGTCTTGGTGGGTTTGATCTTCTTGTACAGCATGTTCCCGTCCTCACCAATATCTTTGATCACCACCCGCTTGTCCAGAACGGCCATCCACTTGCCCACGAACAGAAACGTATAGGGCTGTTCATGGGCAATAATTTTGTGAAGCTCATGGCAGTAGGCCACCTGCTTTGCGTGGTTGTATTCCCTGCGAATCTTGATGATCAGTTGGTCGGCCCTCTCATTTTTGAAACTCACGAAATTGAGCTGATAGGGATGGGTCTGGCTGGAATGCCAGACTTGATAAAGGTCCGGGGTGATCGGCATTTGCCAACCGAGCACCAGGGCGTCAAAGTCCTTCTTGTCCACCCGCTCCCGTATGAATACCGACCATTCCAGAAGGTCGGTCCGCACGTCGATGCCGATCTGACGCCACGCGTTCTGGGCGATGGTCAGCACGGCCTTTCGGATGTCGTTGCCGCTGTTGGTGATGAGAGTGAATTGAAGGGGTTTGCCGTCCCTTTCGAGCCAGCCTTCCTTATTCCTTTTGAAACCCGCTTCCGCCAGCAGTTTCAAGGCCCCTTGGGGATCGTAGGGTAGGGGCGGAATTCTGTGATTATAGTAATCGGTCTGCTTCACGAAGGGACCGGTAATGTTCTCCCCCTGACCGTAAAGCACGTAATCGATGATCTTGTTCACATCAATGGCCATACCCAGGGCTTTTCGCACCCGCACATCATCGAAAGGGGGCCTCAGCATGTTGTAGCCGATAAAGGTATACCCGAAGGAAGTACCTGAAAAACTCTGGAACCGGGGGTCGTCTTTCAGGCGCTCGACCTGGTGGGGCTGCACATTGTAGGAATCGAGGGTGCCCGCATAGAACTCCATTTCCTGGGTCAGAAGGTCGGGGATGATGCGCATCACATACCGTTTGTAATTGGGAGGTCCTTCCCAGTAATCTTCAAAGGCATTCAGGCTGATAAACTGATCCGACTTCCATTCTTGAAAAGTGAACGGCCCGCAACCGACAGGCTGCCGGTTAAAACGGCTTTGCCGCATGGAAAAGGCTTCAGGGTCTTTCCCCAGTGCCTGCGCCTCCTTTTTGAGGGCCTTGGCGTTGAGCAGGTGTTCGGGCAGGATGCCCATGCCCCAAGTGCTGATGGCAGGTGAATACAATCTTTTGTAAACGATTCGGATTTTCAGGGGGTCCAGCACCTCCACCGATTTAACGGGTTCGTAGTCGGAAACCCTCGGCGATAGATTCTTGGGGTTCATGATGGCTTCATAGGTAAACAGAACATCGTCGGCATCGAATGGGTATCCGTCATGAAATTTTACGTTGGGGCGGAGGTTGAAGATGAGCACGGGATTATGTTCCGTTGCAGGCAGAATCTCCTTGGCCCACGTGGATAGCGTTGTTTCCGCTATGGGGGATTCGGCTGTCACAAATTTAGCGGGATCGAAAGTGGAAAAATAATCATTGCCGAGGATGACGGAAAGGTTGTTGAAAAGATCCTGATCCACTTCCGAAAGCACCAGCTTGATGCGGGCCGGGGCACCCACATGGATTTTCACGGCATCCGGTTTTGGTTCGGAATCGGTGGCTTTCAGTTCTTTAACAACCGTTGAATCCTCGGGCGGCAGTAGGATGATGGATTCAATTCGATTCAAGGAACCAGCAACTTTTGGTGGAAAAGCAGTGCTGTTTTTCTTTGCGTTTTCCAGCAAACGGACCAACGCTCTGACGTCCGGCGCTTCCCCATAAGATATTTTCGCCTGATCGTTTACATAAAAGTAGGCTTCTTCGAACACCTTCCACGAAGTCGCCAATCGACCTCTAAACCGAAGTTCTTCATCGTAATCGATCAACCCTTCAAACACCATGGATTCGATCTGACTGCTGGCGGAATTGGCCGAGAGAACGGGATTCAGCAGGGTGGCATCTCCCAGGGACGCGGTTACGTACTCGTTGAGGCGGTTGGGGTTTCCCTTGGTCTGCTCTTCGTAGGTGGGCACCCACAGGTAAGACTGGAGTAAAAAGAGGATAATAATGGCGGGTACGAGAATCAGAAAACGTTTGGTGGTCATACAGCATCAACAGGGGTGCGAACGGGTTAGGCGTAATGATAACTTGACGGTTTCATGCATCATTCAATGAGCAACCCGAGAATAGAAAATTGCATGTTTTACGTCAAGCAAAAAGGATTTTCTCGGCAGCTCGCCTGGTTTTTCATGAACCGAAGCCCTGTGTCACGGCTTAAGGACCTTCTCTTGAATTTCCCGGACTTCAGGGTTATTCAGCAACTCCATAAATTTCGGGTTGGCCGTCAGGGCTTGAATGTCACCTGAATATACCGCTTTCATGAATTCGGGGTCTTGCAAGAGCGCTTGCATCTTGGGGTCTTCCTGCAACGTCATGATCCGGCTCATTACATCCTGATCATTCATCATGGACTCCTGGAGGGATTCTGTCTCGGGAGAGATCCCTTGGCTATTCATCGCGTCTCTTTCAATGGGGCTTTTCTCATGACGGGATTCAAAACGGATGACCCGAATTTCCGATTCTTTCACAGTCAGCGTGCCGAGGCTTTTGGAACGCACCTTGTAAGTGCCGTCTTCGTGGGAAACAAGTTCGCCAACAATGACACCGCCATCCACCAGTTCGATGTTGCAGGCCTGACTTGCGAACGCGCTACTGGATAAGAGAATCAAGAAAAGGCAGGTGATTACAGTTTTCATACCCATATTCCCTTCTTTAACCCGATCGATCCTTTATGTATTCCCGGTACATCCGCAGCAGAACATAGGCATATTCCCTGCGGACGCTTTCAGAAGAAGGAATGAAGTTCTTCTTTTCTTCCAGCTTTTGGATGATCTCATCGGCGGTATCATAGGTGGCTTTTCGGCTTTCAGCAAAAAGCGCAGCCATTATCTCGTCCAGGCCCATTACGGCGACTTCCGAACCATCCGGAAATTTCAGCAGGCGCCGGCCAACTGCCGGTTGAGGGACCTCTCACCCGTCTTTTCAGCCATTTCCATGGTTCAGTGAAAAAATCTTTTTATCGTCCAATTCATCCGCGGGCTTCTTGCCCCTGGAATCTTCACTCCGCGACATGTTTGCTCTCTCGTTTTGTTGTCCTGTTATCCCAAGAAGAGATTTCAGCCAAAAGCTTTTCCCCATCGGGCCTAAAGTGAAAGAAAGGGGATTACCGTAATCATAGAATAGATTGCTTTTCACGTCAAAACCAAATTGTTTGATTGATGGAGCAGTGCCTGATATTTATCGGCTTTGATGCCTTATTTGACAGACTTGAGAAACATTCTTAGCTTTATGGATCTTACAATTAGTGACCACAAAAACCGGCAAGGATTTTTTTGGTTTATTTTTATCGAGGTCGATAATGCCTGAATACCGGAGAAAAAAGACTTCCTTCCATGTTTTCGTATTCTGTTTCCTGGTTCTGTTTCCACTGCTTTTCTTTTCTCAAATTGCCTGGACTGCCACTGCCTCCGTTACGGTGAGCCCGTCCACTGAAACCTATGTTCCGGGAAGCAGTTATCCCATTGATTTCCAGGTTCAGATCCAATTTCCGTGGTTTTTGCATGGCCCCCATAAATCTCCGGAAAATCCCTTTCCTACCCAATTTCGGTTTCCGCCAACTCCGGGAATCCGCATCAGAGATGTTCGCTTCCCGCCCACCGTAGAAAAGAAATTTTCCTTCACGGACAAAACGGTCGCTGTTTTCGCGGGCAAAATCACCGTGGGGGCGGAACTCGTGGTCGGTAATGACGCCCCGCCGGGAAAACAGATGATAAAAGGAGAACTTTCCTTTCAGGCCTGCTCTACCAGTGCCTGTCTGCCTCCTGAAACCGTCTCTTTTACCTTTCCCGTGACCATTGAAGGGAATAAAAACGCCGGCGCAAAACCCGCGAGTCCAGGCATATTCAAGGATGCCGAACCCGACACCGTTTCCGAAAAAAAAGCGGGGGGGTGGCAGGCGGGAGCGGGTTTGTGGCTGACTCTTCTGGGGATTTTTTTAGGCGGGCTGGCACTTAATCTGACCCCTTGTGTTTACCCTCTCATTCCCATCACGGTCAGCTATTTTGGCGGCCAAGGGGGGAGTATGGCGGGGAAGCCCCTGGTTCACGGTGTCTTTTATATTCTGGGTCTGGCCATAACCAATTCCATCCTGGGGGTGTCCGCGGCTTTGTCGGGCGGGATACTCGGTTCCGCCCTGCAAAGTCCCATTGTACTCATCTTGGTGGCAGGCATCCTCATTGCGCTGGCGCTCAGTTTCTTCGGCTTATGGGAGTTGCGCATTCCCGCGGGACTGACCAACATGGCCGCCAGGAATTTCGGCGGGTATTTCGGTACGCTTTTCATGGGGTTGACCCTAGGCGTAGTGGCAGCCCCCTGCCTGGGCCCCTTCATCCTGGGACTCTTGACCTATGTGGGGCAGAAAGGGGACCCGGCTTTAGGGTTTCTCTATTTTTTCGTGTTAAGTCTGGGCATGGGGCTTCCTCTGGCGGTTTTGGCGGTTTTTTCAAAGGGTGTGGACAAACTGCCCATGTCGGGAACCTGGATGATCTGGATTCGAAAGGCCCTTGGATGGGTTCTGGTGGGTATGGCCGGATATATGCTGCTGCCGGTACTGCCGGGAACCATTTCCGGAACCATGCTTTTCAGCGTCGTCATGGCGGCAGCCGGTCTTCATCTGGGATGGCTGGACCGTGAAGGAAAGGGACAACGGTCTTTTATCTATATTAAAAGGAGCATGGGCGTTTTGCTCATTTTGACGGCAGCCCTATTCTGGTTTGGACTTTTTGGCGGGCAACATGGGCCCGGCGTTTCGTGGCAAACTTACTCGCCGGAACGCCTCGCCGCAGCGAAAAAAGCCGGAAAACCCGTCATGCTCGATTTCTATGCGGATTGGTGCGCTCCCTGCCGAGTGCTTGAAAAGGAAGTATTTACAAACCCCGACGTTTTGAAGCTGAGCAAACGGTTCGTAACCCTTCGAGCGAATTTGACAAAACGGCATCCGGAGCAGGAAACGCTCCTGAAACGTTATCTTATCCGGGGCGTTCCAACGGTCCTGTTCATCAATAAAAAAGGGAAAGAAGAAAAATCCCTGCGGGTGGAAGAATACATCAATGGCGGGGAGTTGATCAAACGCATGAAGCAGGCTTTGGAAAAATAGGGAAAAAAGCCGCAATTCTCCGTGCATGCGGCCTTTTGGTCCGGCTTTCCCTTTCAAAGATATTCAAGCTCCTTCTTCCCTTTTTCCTCGCTGACAAAGTAAAAAAGGACACCGCCGGCCATGAAGAACAGGGCCACCGATGCGATGCTGATCCTGGAAGCCGTATCACTGTCATAGCCCAAATATCTTACGATAAGTCCCGTCCCCCCCATCAGTGCAGGGCCGATGATGGCCGAAAATTTTCCCACCATATTGTAGAAACCGAAGTATTCGGCCGATTTGGCCACGGGAATCAACCGGGCATAGTAGGAACGGCTCAACGCCTGGATACCCCCCTGAACCAGCCCTACAATCACCGCCAGCACGTAGAACTCCGTACTGCTTTTCATAAAAGCGGCCCAAATGGATACAAACAGATAAACAAAAATGGCAAGAAAAATGGCGGGCCTCGTCCCGAACTTCCTGCCCAAAAAGCCAAAACCGATCGCCGATGGAAAACCGACAAACTGGGTGATAAGCAAGGCCGAGATAAGGTCTTTGGCCTCCAATCCGATGGAGATGCCGTAATCCACCGCCATGCGAATAACGGTGTGACGCCGTCGATATAG
>ADZZ01000417.1 GCA_000179315.1 delta proteobacterium NaphS2 | reverse complement strand
TAACCCCGTTTTCCACCGTCCCTTTTCGGTTCGGATCCTTCACCCTTGCCGGGTCTGCCGCAACGTCGTAATGAGACAACATCGCGGCATATAACGTATTAAGCTCGGGATCATAAATATCAGGCTTGATCACGCCTTCCTTAAGGTTATCCAAGGCTACATATCCCGGGCATCCGCCAAAATACCGGAATGCTTCCTCATGCAGCTTGCACCATGTTTCCTTGCTCGATTTCCACACCACTTTCCGGAAGGCCCGCCCGGAATATTTCAACACCATGACAAACAAGCGAGGCCGGCGATGTTTTCCGCTGTCATGAAGCGTCGGCGCTCCTGTTCCATAGTCAACCTGGGCCTCTTCTCCGGGAAGAAATTCAAGTCGGTCAAACTGACGCGGGTCCTTTTTTTTGAGTCTTCGAACGAACCGCTTTACGCTGTTGTATTGATGCGTGAATGCGAACAGTTCCACCAGGTCCTGGTAGATGGCCATGGCGTTTCGACCCAGCCTCAGTTGTTCTTCAATCCACTTTCGATGCGGTTCGCAGGCCGAACCATTCTTCGGAGGGTTCTCCAAAGCCGGTGGCCGGGGTGGGGGATTTTGAACAGGAAGAACCGAAGACCCGGTGTCCACCCCTTCTAAAGTGGGGTAGATTGAAGACTCAGTTTCTTCAAAAATTGCCCGATGATGCAGCTGAGCATATCTCCGGATGGTTTTTCGGTTGATCCCGGTCTTCCGGTTGATCTCGCGTTGACTGAGTCCCTTTTCCAGTAATGTTATGACTGTTGCTTTCAAATTCGGCTTCAAAACGTTCATCCTTCCTTCCCCCATTCGTGGATTTCACAAATGGGAGTAGTTACGTTCTGTCGCCTTTTTCAGCTGAAGTTTCACAGAAAATGCCCCCGGCTTGATCAGCCGACCATGCGCAGCAACGCCTCCAGGAAAGATTTTCGGGGCAGTTTGTTGTCTTGGTTGCAAACGGCATGAAAATCATCGCTCAATGCGGACTTAGCGATGATATGTCTCAGGTCGGAAAAGGCGAAACTGTTGCGACCCTTGACCTTGTGCCTGCGTTCGGGAATGTTTTCGAGCCGTGAACCATAGATCCAAATGATTGTTGCGGCCATTATGGAAAAATTGATGTGATTGATCACTGCCTGTGCATTGCGGGTTTGGCTTTTGCTGCTTCCAATGTCTTGCTTGATCTCCTTGAAACCCGACTCGATTTTCCACCTGGCCCCATAATACTCGATAATTTGCTCAACCGACAGCTTCAAGTCCGTGGAGAAGATTGCGATCCACTGTGTTTTTCGAAAGACCCAGACAACCCGGACAGGGCACTTGAGTGTTTTGAGCATAACGATTTGGGAGTATGCGTTGACTTCA
>ADZZ01000418.1 GCA_000179315.1 delta proteobacterium NaphS2 | reverse complement strand
ATGTACGCTTAAAAACCCACACAAATACATGCAAAACCCCATTTCATCTAACCGGCCTTTACGATTAGAGTCAAAATGCTCCTGACGGTTCAGCTTAATGAATCTGTGGAGGTGATTCCGGCTGATACCGTTTTCCGAAGCCCTTTCAAACTGAATACGTTCAAAAGCGAAATTGCGAAGCATTTAACTGCTTCAGAGAAAATTCCGGTATAGTGAGGCGTCTGAACCATGTCCCGTAATTTCAAAATTGAAACCCATTATAACCGCGACGATGTCCACCTGCGGCTGGGCGGCGATTTCGACGGCAGTTCGGCCTGCGAACTGCTCATTACCCTCAATGCCCTGGCCGGTGCCGCCAAGCGGGTGATTGTCGATACCGCTTCCTTGAATACGGTGAATGATTTCGGAAAAGGGATTTTCGAACGAAGATTTTTAGACAACACCAAAGGCCCGTGCCAAGTGGTTCTGGAGGGTGATAAATTGGCCGTCTGATTTTTATCAATGCCTGCAATCGCGGTACCATCAACACCATTCATCAACTGGTGCGCCACGCTTTTTGCCGGGGAGACGTCGGCTTACCCACTGGACCGCCTAAAAGTGGCTACATTCTTTAGTAATCTGTCCCACCGCCTCGACTTTTTTGGCATTTGCGATGCGTGCAAGGAAGAGAAAAACCGAAACCCGAAGAAAAAAGGAGCATGTCTGAATAACGGTCAACCTGACGAATAACCATTTCAAAAAGGAGGTATCAACATGAAAACCGACACTCACAAACCCACTACAACCGATGCCGGGATTCCCGTCGCCAGCGATGAGCATTCGCTGACCGTTGGGCCCGACGGACCCATTCTGCTGCACGATCATTACCTCATGGAGCAGATGGCCAATTTCAACCGGGAGATGATCCCGGACCGCCAGCCCCATGCAAAGGGTTCCGGGGCCTTCGGCACCTTCGAGGTGATCCAGGACGTCAGCGTCTACACCAAAGCGGCGGTGTTCCAACCGGGCACGAAGACCGACGTACTGGCCCGGTTTTCCACGGTCGCCGGCGAAAGCGGCAGTCCCGACACTTGGGCGGGATGTGCGCGGCTTTGCGCTCAAATTCTACACCACAGAGGGCAACTACGACATGGTGGGAAACAATACCCCGGTATTTTTCGTTCGGGACCCCATGAAGTTCCAGAACTTCATCCACTCGCAAAAACGCCGGGCGGACAGCGGCCTACGCGACAACGACATGCAGTGGGACTTTTGGACCCTGTCGCCCGAGTCGGCCCATCAGGTAACGATCCTGATGAGCGATCGCGGCGTCCCCAAAAGCTATCGGAACATGAACGGCTACACGAGCCACACCTATATGTGGGTAAACGCCCAAGGTGAGCGCTTTTGGGTGAAATACCACTTCAAGACCGACCAGGGCATCGACTTTCTGCCCCAGGAGGAAGCCGATAAGATCGCCGGGGAGGATGCCGACTACCACCGCCGGGACCTGTTTGAAGCCATCCAGCGGGGGGATTACCCAAGCTGGACTTTGAAAGTTCAGATCATGCCCTTTGAAGAAGCAAAAACCTATCGGTTCAACCCCTTCGATCTCACCAAGGTGTGGCCACACAGCGACTATCCGGTACAGGAGGTGGGCCGACTGACGCTCAACCGCAATCCAAACGATTTTCACAGCGAGATCGAACAGGCGGCATTCGAACCGAACAACCTGGTGCCCGGGATTGGTCCCAGTCCGGACAAGATGCTGCTGGCCCGCCTGGTTTCCTACGCCGACGCCCACCGGGCTCGCTTGGGCGTCAACTATAAGCAAATCCCGGTCAACCGGCCGAAAAGTCCGGTGCACAGCTACAGCAAGGGGGGTGCCATGCGGATTGAGAACGCATCCGATCCCGTCTATGCGCCCAATTCAAAAGGCGGCCCCAAGGCCGACCCGGAACGGTATCCCGAGGCGGCCATCTGGAGTGCCGGCGGCGATTTCATCCGTGCCGCTTACACCAAGCGCAAAGACGATGACGATTTCGGACAACCCGGCACCTTGGTGCGCAACGTCATGGATGATGCCCAGCGAGACCGGCTGGTGAGTAACGTGGTGGGACACCTCAAGAGCGGCGTATCCGAGCAGGTTTTGAAACGCGCCTTTGAATACTGGCACAATATCGATCAAGAAGTCGGCGACCGCATCGCCAAAGGTGTGAGCGGGAGCTGATCACTTCCGTGGTTTCGCTGTCTCGCCGGTGGGAGGGCCACTTTCAACGGCGAGACAGTTTTATGAGTGGAAGGAATAAATATGGAGAAGCATCACAAATTTTCAGTCTGGTATGTTTTGTTGGGGATCTGGGCGGTTTTGCTCATCCAGAGTTATCTGGGCTCCGCCTTTTCCATCAAAACCATCCCGTACAGCCAGTTCTTGAACCTGTTGAAAGAGAACAAGGTGGCGGAAGTGGCCGTCACCGAGAATCGCATACAGGGAAGAATGAAATCGCAAAAACCCGGTGCGGAAAAGGGGAAGGCGTTTCGGACCGTAAGGGTCGATCCCGACTTGAGCAAACTCCTAGAAGAATATGACGTCACTTTTAAAGGTGAAATCCAATCCAACTTTCTGGCGAACCTTTTCTCCTGGTTTTTCCCTGTCCTCCTGTTTTTCGGGATCTGGTACTTCTTCATGAAACGGATGGCCGGCCAGCAGCCCGGATTTATGAGTCTGGGCAAAAACAAGGCAAAGATCTACATGCAGGAGGAGGTGGGCGTTACCTTTGAGGACGCTGCCGGTGTGGACGAAGCCAAACAGGAATTGGTGGAGGTCATTGAATTTCTCAAGGAACCGGCCAGGTTCACCGAACTGGGGGGGAGGATGCCCAAAGGAGTGCTTCTGGTGGGGCCGCCGGGCACCGGCAAGACCCTGCTGGCCAAAGCCGTGGCAGGCGAAAGCGGCGTTCCTTTCTTCAGCCTAAGCGGTTCGGAATTCGTGGAGATGTTCGTGGGTCTGGGTGCGGCAAGGGTACGGGATCTTTTCACCCAGG
Organism: delta proteobacterium NaphS2; assembly: GCA_000179315.1. Lineage (GTDB taxonomy): Bacteria > Desulfobacterota > DSM-4660 > Desulfatiglandales > Desulfatiglandaceae > NaphS2. The sequence goes on along the minus strand of ADZZ01000418.1, from coordinate 2,192 downwards.
CCAAAGAAAAGTCTCCATGCATCATCTTTATCGACGAACTGGATGCCTTGGGGAAAGCCAGGGGCTTCGGAGCCATGGGTGGCCACGACGAAAGGGAGCAGACCCTCAATCAGCTTCTGGTGGAAATGGACGGCTTCGATCCCACCCTGGGCGTCATTCTGATGGCCGCCACCAACCGGCCGGAAATCCTTGATCCGGCCCTTTTGCGACCCGGCCGTTTTGACCGGCAGATTCTGGTGGACCGGCCCGACAAGAAAGGCCGCGAAGACATCCTCAAAATTCATCTGAAAAACATCAGGGCCAATAAGAACCTGGATCTGGAAAAGCTTGCCAACATGACGCCCGGCATGTCGGGGGCGGATTTGGCGAACCTGGTCAATGAAGCGGCGCTCTTGGCCGTAAGAAGAAAAAAGAAAAAAGTGGGCATGCCGGAATTTTCGGACGCAGTAGAACGTATCATCGGCGGATTGGAGAAAAAAAACCGGCTCATCAATCCCAAAGAAAGGGAAACCGTGGCCTATCATGAGCTCGGCCATGCGCTGGTCGCCATGAGCCTGCCGGGAACCGACCCTGTACAGAAGATCTCCATTATTCCGCGGGGGGTTGCCGCTCTGGGATATACCATGCAAGTCCCCACGGAAGACCGTTTTCTCATGAGCAGAACGGAGCTTTTGAACAAGATTGCCACGCTCCTTGGGGGCCGCGCTTCGGAGGAAGTCATCTTTGGTGACATTTCAACCGGTGCCCACAATGATCTCGCCAAAGCAACTGAAATTGCCAGAAGCATGGTTAAGGAATACGGCATGAGCAGCAAGGTGGGACAAGTCTATTTTTCCCGACCGAAGAAAGCCTCGGCATTTGGCTGGGGGATGCAGAACGAAGATGAGTACGGACAAGCGACTGCCGAATTAATCGACAGCGAGGTAGCGCGGATTATTGGAAAACAGTATACAACGGCGTTAGAGCTGCTCAAGGGGAAAAAGGATATTCTGAGAGAAGCGGCCAAAGTTCTCCTTGAAAAAGAAAAGATCGAGGGTGATGAGCTCAAGGCCATTATTGAAAAAGAGGCCGCAAACCGGCCGAAGCAGAACGCCCCCGAATGAAACCTGCGCCGGGCGGGGAACAAAATTTCTTTAGAAAATTGTCCGATTTTCATTGGTGGGGAGGATGAATGTCATGGGTACGGAAAAACTCGTCGTAATCGGCGGAAACGCAGCGGGCATGACCGCCGCAGCAAAAGCCAGGCGTCTCAACCCTCATCTACAAATCAAAGTATTCGAAAAAGGTCCGTACATTTCCTATGCGTCATGAGGTATCCCTTATTTCATCGGCCGGGTGGTCGATAATACGGAAGTTCTCATGGCCGGCACACCACAAGGGCTCAGAGAAAAGTACAGAATTGATATCCATCTGCACCACGAAGTGAAAGAAATCGACCTGAAAAAGGGAAGGATAAGGGTATCGAAAACGCATGACGGCAGAACCTGGTGGGAAGCGTTTGATTATCTGATGGTGTCCACAGGTGCTCTGCCGTTTAAACCATCGGTGGAAGGTATAGAGGCAAAAGGGATCTTCGGGGTAAACAACCTTGAAAGCGGCCTGAGCCTGGACCATTTTATCAAGACCGCCAAACCGAAAAAAGCCGTTGTCATCGGAGGCGGCTATATCGGGCTCGAAATGGCGGAAAGTCTCATTTTGCGGGGAATGGATGTCAGTCTTGTCAACAGGTCTAATGAGGTCATGAGCACCCTCGATCCGGACATGGGCAAACTGGTTTCGACAGCATTGGTGAATGTGGGTGTCACCCTTTACCGAAACGAAACCCTCGAAGCCTTTGAAGTCAACGACAATCACATTCAAGGGGTAATTACCGATAAACGGAAACTCCCGGCAGATCTGGTCATACTGGGCATGGGCGCAAGACCCAACACGTCCCTGGCCGAAGCCGCCGGCATTAAACTGGGGGAAACCGGCGCCGTAGCGGTGGATGACACCATGAAAACCAGCGCTGAGAACGTGTGGGCCGGTGGGGACTGCGCTGAATCCTTTCATCTCGTCAGCAAACGCCCGGTCAACATCGCACTGGGTACCGTGGCCAACAAACACGGCCGGGTGGCCGGCACCAATATGGGCGGGGGATATGCCGCCTTTTCCGGTGTGGTCGGAACCGCCGTCAGCAAAATCTGCACCGT
>ADZZ01000419.1 GCA_000179315.1 delta proteobacterium NaphS2 | reverse complement strand
AAGCCGTCGATCATAAGCGGGAAAGCAGACCCAAACACCTGTTAACTTCAGCAGGATCTCGAAGCGAAAAGGGGGATGGCTATGTATAAAAAGGTCTATGGGCTGACCCACTACCCTTTTGAAAAAGATCTGGAACCGGACAAACTGTTTGGTTCAAAAGCTGCTGATGAGCTTGAAGCCCGGCTCCATTATCTGTTGAAGCTGCGCGGTATCGGGCTTGTCACCGGAGAAGTGGGCAGCGGGAAAACCAGTATCTGCCGAAAGATGGCCGCTTCTCTGAATACGGGTCTGTACCGGGTGTTTTACGTTCCTCTGACCACCGGCAATGTAACGGATATCTACAAATCCATTGCCTGGGAAATGGGGCTAACCACGGAACGGAGCCTGGCAGCCCTTTATCGTTCCATCCATATGGAGGTCAACCGACTCTGTCTGGAATCCAAAATCAGGCCAGTGCTGATTATTGATGAAGCGCAATACTTGAGAAACGAGGTCCTCGAAAACCTCAGGCTGTTGACAAACTATGAGATGGACTCACAAAATCGTCTCTGCATGATATTTGTTGGCCAGGCCGAGTTGAGGCGACGGCTTTCACTGTCCGTCCATGAGCCTTTGGCTCAAAGGCTTGTGGTGCGTTATCACATATCCGGTYTTGCAAAAGAGGAGTTGCTCCCTTATCTGAAACACCGGCTTGAGTTGGCCGGAACCCAGATGGATCTTTTTGAACAGCCGGCTCTTGAAGCGCTTTTTCAGGCGACAAACGGTCTGCCACGCAAAATCAATCTGCTGGCACACCTCTCATTGAATGTGGCGGCACTGCAGAATGCCCAGCTTGTATCGGCTGAACATATTCTTACCGCAGTGGAGGAAACGGGATAGTGCTAAACCTGCATGATCAGATTCGGTGAAACAGAGGCGAGCTCTGCT
>ADZZ01000420.1 GCA_000179315.1 delta proteobacterium NaphS2 | reverse complement strand
CTGCGAATACATTAATAAAGTCTTCGGTTGTTGATAAAATTCTTGACGCTCAACGCGTTGGTAGTGGTCTTAAGCCAGATCCTAGCCATCGTGGTGCTAGCTATTTAAACCGAGAACAATTAATGGCTGGTGAGGTATTCAATATTACTGGTGGGGATGGTGTGAAGCGTTCACTATTGCAGACTAAAGGAACCTTTAATGGCAAGGATGGAGTTTTTGAGTATATCTATGATAAGACAGGAAATGTGACGCACCAACGCTTTATTGAAGGTGTTGGCATAACCGGAATACCAAACCAAAAAGCACCGAAGGTGAAATAATATGGATATGCTTTCAATATCATATGAATTTATTTGTAGTCACATTAAATTGTCATGGTTTGATATTAAGTGGGCCTATGAAAAGAAATTAATCGGATGGCATTCGATTGTAAAACATGCTGAACATTTGGTGTCATTAGGTGAGGCGTCACAGCTAGAACTTGAGTTGTCTTTTAAGAGTAAAATGGATACTCATGAGATAAGTTTAATTTTAGATGATTTATCAATGTGTTGTATAGATGCTGATGAGTCTGCAACTCAAGAAAAATGGCTTTTTATTATATTGCTATGGTTAT
>ADZZ01000421.1 GCA_000179315.1 delta proteobacterium NaphS2 | reverse complement strand
TCGCTTGTTTGTCTGGTGTTGAAATATTCCGGGCGGGCCTTCCGGAAAGTGGTGTGGAAATCGAGCAAGGAAACATGGTGCAGGCTGCATGAGGAAGCATTCCGGTATTTTGGCGGATGCCCGGGATATGTAGCCTTGGATAACCTTAAGGAAGGCGTGATCAAGCCTGATATTTATGATCCCGAGCTTAATACGTTATATGCCGCGATGTTGTCTCATTACGACGTTGCGGCAGACCCGGCAAGGGTGAAGGATCCGAACCGAAAAGGGACGGTGGAAAACGGGGTTAAGTACACACAGAATACCGCCCTGAAGGGCCGGAAATTCGATTGTATTGACGCTCAGAATGATTGGCTCATGCATTGGGAAAAGCGCTGGGCGGCGCCTCGCATTCATGGCCGGGCCAAAAGACAGGTTGAAGAAATGTTCCAGGAGGAAAAACCCTGCCTTCTGCCTTTGCCCTTGTCGCCGTTTGTGTATTTTCGACAGGAAATCCGGACGGTTTACGATGACGGCACCATCCAGTTGGACAATTGTTACTACGCCGCCAATCCGGCGCCCCTTTACAGTCAGGTGGTGGTAAGGGTCTATGACAAAGAGATCGAAATCCTGGACCCTCAACGGATGGAAGTGATTCGCCGCCATCCAAAGGGTCGTATGCCGGGGTCCCTTTTGATGGAACCGCGGGACCGAATTTTTAATCCCTCCCGGCAAACGGACAGGTTGCTGGCACGGGCCGAAGCCATTGGACCCCATACATTCTCATTGTGTGAAACGTGGTTTACCGAAGAAGGCCGAAGCGGCCAGCGCCGGATGTATGGCCTGATCAATCTGGTCCGGCACTACCCGGCAAGGTATGTGGAAAAGCCGCCGAACTGGCAAAGGCAAACGGATTGAAAGCTCCAAGGCATTGCGGCGTATGGTGGAGCGCATGGCAGACGAT
>ADZZ01000422.1 GCA_000179315.1 delta proteobacterium NaphS2 | reverse complement strand
TAATATCAATCCTATGCTGGAGGCAGAAAGGAGAATGCTCACGGTGGATCAATACAGCTACATACGGACGGCACATAGGGTTTATGGCAAAGCCATAAAACAAATTGCCCGGGAGACGGGACATTCCAAAAATACAGTTAAGAAGGTTCTTCGGGGAGAATACAGCGGTTATAAGCCAAGGATTGGACAAGCATACCCTGTTTTGGCCCCCTATATTAGAACCATCGACCGATGGTTGAAGGATGATAAGGATCGTCCCAAAAAGCAGCGGCATACGGCGGTGCGGGTTTTTAATCGTCTCAAACAGGAGCATGCTTTTCAAGGATCTGAGACAACTGTCCGGCGATATGTTCGCGAGGCAAAATTGAGATTGGGCGTTAGTGGTCGTGAGGTATTTATACCATCAGACTTGGCCGCTAACGAAAACAGAACCAGTTCTGCTAATCGTAACGGAACCGGTGATTGCGCGTTGTTCTGTTGCTTCTGCAGAATAAACTGGAATGTGAGAGGCGGTGTTTTTTGAGAAGAGGTCTTGAAAAGGGTTTTTTTCTTATAGGTTTACAGATAATTGAAAGCCATGTGGCATCATGAGGTTTGAGAGGGTTTAGATCGGCTTAGAAAAATGGATTAGCCGGCATCTGTTTTTCTGAGAGAAGGCCCATCGATATGAACATTGATGCACCGATGGTTGAGGCGATCCAGCAGAGCATCGACCATGTCCTTTGGTTCAAGGAGGGAATACCATTGTTCAGGCTGGAGATTGGTCGTAATAATGGTGGGCCGCCCGGCTTCATATCGCTCTTTCATGAGTTTGAAAAAGGCGTTCATTTGCTCCTTTTTCAGGGTCAGGTATCCCAGTTCATCGAGCAACAGCAGATCATATCGGCACAGGGCATTGAGTAGTTTGGGGGTGGATCGATCGGCGAGAGAGGCATAGAGTTGATCCAGCAAATCCTGAACATTATAAAAACGCCCCCGGTACCCGGCAATAATGGCTTGACGGAGTATGCCGACGGCCAGGCCTGTTTTCCCTACGCCGGTCTTTCCGTGAAATACGATGTTTTCTCTTCGATTGATGAAATCAAGGCCGGACAAAGTCATCATCCGGCTTTTCCGGACTCCGGGCTGAAGATCAAACGGAAAGGAGTTGAGGGTCCAGTCCCATGGGAGCCGTGCAATCTGAAGCCGATAAGTCATGCTCCGCTCCTGCCGGAACGTAATTCCTCAGCCAGGAGGTGTATATGACCTCGTAAACGGAAAGCCCGTTCTTTTCGGCAAAGCCACTGCTCATC
>ADZZ01000423.1 GCA_000179315.1 delta proteobacterium NaphS2 | reverse complement strand
CCAGCGATCAAGGGCGTTCGCAGAGACTCCGATGGGGCGAACGGTGGTACTCTGTTCGATATAGTCCAAAGTGCTCTGTTGATCGCTTTCAGATTCAACATATGTTTTCCGAAAGCATCGGGAGAAACTGCAATCGTACCGTTCTGAACCATCTCTCGATTTTTCCCTTGGCCGCTGCATGGTAGGGTCTGGCGTGAATCAGGGTTATGCCGAGTTTTGCGCAGACCAGGGATAAATGCTGTGACCGGAAAGCTGATCCGTTATCCACAAAAAGCCGCATGGGGATACCTCGCCTTAAAACGGCTTGTTTCAACACCTCCATGAAGGCAGCGGTATTTTCCGAATGGGCAAAAGCGGCATAGGGGATCACCCGGGTCGCATCATCAATAAAAGCGATGAGATAGGTTTTTCGTTTCCTGCCGTCATTTTTCCTGACCGCCGGACCGTACATGACATCACTCATGAACAAATCCCCGGCATTGAGGTAGGCGAAGCGACGATGGTCTCTATCAGGTGATGTAATCTTTCGGGTTAACCCGTGGCGTGCCAGCAGTTTATACACGGTGGATCTGGGCATCCGAACATCATCGGGAATGTTGCCGGATGCTCTGACTTTCTTGATTAACAGCGGAACGGTTAGTTCCGGTTCTTTTTCTTTGGCCTCAAGAAGTAAATCCGAAATCTCAAGGGGCAGCTTTCTCGTTTCCCCCTTGTCCGTGCGCTCTTTGGGCAGTAGGGCGTCAAAACCGCCCTTGCGGTATTTTTTCAACCATGAACGGATCGTCTCTTCAGCCACACGGGTGCGTCTGGAGCCGGGAATAACATATTCCTGCCCTGCTTTCTTCCTGATCTGAGCGTAAAGCCCTCTTGATCCGGGCGGCAAATGAACAAAATCCGCGATAATCCCGTAGCGAAATAGCGCCACCTGCTCTTGTAGTTCGTTTTCTGCCA
>ADZZ01000424.1 GCA_000179315.1 delta proteobacterium NaphS2 | reverse complement strand
TAAAACCTCCATTCTTATAAAAAAATTGGCGAACGGAAGCCTTTTACCCCATCAAACGGGCATAAACAGTCCCCATCAATTGTTGGAAAACCCAAGGTGGCAATACCGCTTGCCGGAACGGGGGCCGAATCCGACAATAGGCGGCATGGATGGCAGATATTCCCGACCCATTTCACGCAATTTGATCAGCACCCTGTTTGTGCGGAATTTATTGCGGAATGATTCAAGATCCGGAGCACATTCGGTCACAAGAAGTCCGGCCAGAATTGTCAGTGCCTCCTTTACATATTGGATCCTCCGCCTCAGCCAGCGAAGCCCTGATGGAAGAGATATCTCCGGTCTCAAAACAAAAGCCGCTTCTTCCTGGCTTTTGCATGATCCGGCTGTATTGACGGCCTGCTCGATTTCGTCTAAAGTTCCCGGAAAGCGAGATGCAAGAAAATCAGGCAGCAGGCTGATGGTCTTGTGCGCACTCGGGCAGTACCATCGAGGTACCAGACAGTATTCTGGAAATTTCCTGGGATAGGTGCCATGCCTGGCCAGGTCGCATCCTCCCTCGGGATGAAAGGGACAATGATCAAGCTCCGCATGTTCCCAGGCCTTTTGCTCATTGTATTCTTCTATGGTTAAATCTATAGRGTATCGAAGCTGCATATGAAAAAAATCGGACGTAATGAGCCCTGCCCATGCGGCAGCGGCAAAAAATATAAAAAATGTTGTCTCAACGCCTCCAAATTACCTATTGGAGGGACCTTTATTTATACGGATTTGGACAATTTATCAAATCAGGTGCCGGACTTGATTCAAGACAAGAAGTTTGATGAAGCCGAGGCGGTGTGCCGAAAGCTCTTGCGACAATATCCTGAGGAGATCGATGGCCTTCATCGTTATGCTGAACTCTATGAAGCTCAGGGAAAAAACTGGGACGCTGCTGAGTACTATCGAAAAGCAGTTGCATTTGCCGAAAAGGCTGGAGGGTTTGGGAAGGAATCCGTTCAATCCTTCCGACAAAAGGCTGAAAAACTTGCACTTGCCGAGAAGGGGTAGTCTCACTTTACAATACCGGTTCCAATAAACCACCGGTGGAATAATCAGATATTTTGAGCCGGTTCTTTGCTATTTATTGTGGCTGACAACAACGGCGAAACGAAGCATCCGTTCAGCGTGATTATTGGTGGGTGCCACACCTTCTTCGATGAGGAATGTCCATAGGCATTCGATCTCTCGGAGGAGTCTTCGGGCAAACCTCCCCGCGTCATCCTGGCGGTCTTCATAGATGGAAATCAGCCGGATGAGTCGCGCATAAAAAGCGTTCCATTGACCCTGTGTGGGCGGGGAATGCGCCATGTGGCAAAGGCGCTGCAATTCGGCTTTTGCCCACTTGCCGCATTTGGCTATATCAGGATTTACGCTCTCGGAAAGCTCTCTGGCCTTTCGAATAAGATGAGCCAGGCAGGTTTGCCTTTGTCCCACCCATTTTTGATAGACGCCATAGCCGTCACTGACCAGAATGCCCATCCAATCCTTAATGAGCGCCTCAAAGGCTTCTTTGGATCTATTCGGATGGATCATAAAAAAGGCGACCGCTGTGTTGGCCATGACCCAAAGCCATTGCAGTTTTTCTTTCAAGCGGTGAGACGTTTCGTCAATATAGTTGACAGAGGCATCTCTTGCCTCCTTACCGATGCTCTCATAATGGGGCTTGATGGCTTCGGATGCACGGTCAATGACTTTCTGGATGGCTCCCAGACTGATATGAAATCCCAGAACCGAAGAACAGTAATCCTGAATGATTGTGCGACTGTCCCCCATGTTACCGGCCATTTGGGCGATCATTGCAGAGAGCCTTGGACCGAAACCCGTTCGATGTTCATTCGGAACCACCGCTTTGTTGATCTTTCCGCAGCAGGGGCATTCCCCCTTATGAAGGATGAAATGCGTGACCTCCATTTTGATCTCGGGCAGTTCAATGACTTGATGGGTGTAGTAAGGGTTCGTGTTATCAAAATGGCTGTTTCCGCATATGCACGCTTCAGGAACGATATTGTTCACTTCGGTGGGCTCAAGCATCTTTTGCCGAAAGCCCTTTCTTCGTTTCTTCTTTTTGGATTTATTCTTTTTCTGCTTCTTCGGCCTTTCCTCAAAAGGATTGTCTGAAGAAGGCGGTTTGCTTGAATTACTGGAATTCTTGTTCAGCCTTTTTTCAAGTTCTTCGATCCGTTTTTCAAGTGTGATATGTGAGGAAACCAAATGAAGCAGAAATTGTTGAACAGTTGCAGGGGTATTTGCCCAATCCTCTTCCGAGAAGGGAAACCGCGGTTTTTCTTTGGGTTGTGTCGGGCTGTCTTCTTTTCGATCGGGCATCGCGTGGCCTGTTCAATGGGCTCTTTCCCATTAAGCAGTACACGATTTTACTAACCGAGTCCAGCAGAAAAGCACTGGGCAGA
>ADZZ01000425.1 GCA_000179315.1 delta proteobacterium NaphS2 | reverse complement strand
CTTTAAAGCCTGGTGGTTCATGATCCGGGCAATGAGCGTAGCGCAATTCCAGCAGATGAATATCAACTGTTCGGGTTGATCCCACGTCCTTTCTCCCGAATGATTTCCTGTACGGTTTCTCCAAGACTGAACCATCCCCCGTTCCGGACTTCCTTCACAGGTTTCACGATCACTGGACGATCCGGAAGGGAAAGCACCTGAAACACACGGCCGTCAAATCCAATCAGGTCCTTGTCCAGCAAGCGATTACGGGCATTGATATATTGATCTGCATCCACCCTTAGAATCCGGCAGATTTTGTCGTAGCCGTAATAAGACAGCCCGTTTTTGTCAGATACCACCACCAGAAAAATGTAGAGCAGCAGTTCAATATGACTCAGGCTCTCCCAAAAACCCTTTCGCAAAAAGCGATGTTCAATAAAGGCAAAACCGCYGGCGATTTTGCGTATTCGTTTTGGAAAAAGAGGCTTTTTAACCATCATGTGAACACCTCCGGAACAGTTTGTGGATGATTGCCGTAGCCTCGGCGGGGAAAATCTTTCACAATAACACCCCATGAGCCGCAAAAACGGCATCTCGGACCCACGCCGGACCACCTGGAGGGCACCTTATCACCGGATGACGGGGGTGTTGAACCCTGATCATCCACGGTTTTTTTACTTTTTTTTATTCTTCGCCGACGTTCCGCCCTCCGATGAGCTTTGCGGCCTTTTTCTGTTTGCCGGTAACGGCGTTGTGCTTGTCGTCGCTGTTCCGTGCGGGCTTGTTCACGACATTGATCGCTACAGTACGCCTGGCCTCTGAAACAGCTCCGGCACACATGGAAAATGAATCCACAACTTTTACACTGGATTTTTTTTTAGAAGCCTTAAGGGCATGACGCCTTTGATCTTGAAAAGGATCAAAAGCAGACCTATGATGGGTATGCTTTATATTGTCCGG
>ADZZ01000426.1 GCA_000179315.1 delta proteobacterium NaphS2 | reverse complement strand
TTTCACAATAACACCCCATGAGCCGCAAAACGGCATCTCGGACCCACGCCGGACCACCTGGAGGGCACCTTATCACCGGATGACGGGGGTGTTGAACCCTGATCATCCACGGTTTTTTACTTTTTTTATTCTTCGCCGACGTTCCGCCCTCCGATGAGCTTTGCGGCCTTTTTCTGTTTGCCGGTAACGGCGTTGTGCTTGTCGTCGCTGTTCCGTGCGGGCTTGTTCACGACATTGATCGCTACAGTACGCCTGGCCTCTGAAACAGCTCCGGCACACATGGAAAATGAATCCACAACTTTTACACTGGATTTTTTTTTAGAAGCCTTAAGGGCATGACGCCTTTGATCTTGAAAAGGATCAAAAGCAGACCTATGATGGGTATGCTTTATATTGTCCGGGGAAGACGGTCTGCTTCTGTTTTTCCCAAAAAAAGAGGCCCGAAGCGGCAACTTCGGGCCTTACCTTTTTTAATAAATCAGACCCCCCATCGCTCAGTGGGTCTATATTAACTCCCCAAAATCATACCCGAAAATGGAACCAAATGCAGATTTTCCACATAACTCCACGAAAGTAAACTGAATCTCTCTTCCGCTGTCTTTTTTTCGTTCAATATTTTCGCGTGTCTTGATCCCGTTCAAAACTGTCTCCCACAACAGAAACCCATCCGTGAACCAGTTTCGCTCAAGGGATCTAAGTCTCGGCAGACCACACAACTCCAATTGAGGTTTAAGTTCAAAGCCCCAATGGTTCAGTTTTCATTAGCAAGGCTGGTTCGGTTAAGATTAGCGTTGAAGTTTCGCTGCGGCAGTGAACAAAGAGGGCATACCCCACATATACAATAACGTCATAGCCAAATGTACACCGGTGCGGTGCAAGGCTCTTCAACTCTCGGCAAGTGTATACCTTACCGTCATCCTCCGATTGCATGATGGTTTCTTTGGCCCGGAATGCGCCGATATCCAGGGTCACGACTTTCTTTTCCCGCGTCTTTAACACTTTATTGTTCCCGAAACAGAAGGCCTCTTCTGAAAAGAAGTGTACTGTTGGCATTTCGAAAAACAGGTTGCCTGCACAGACACCTTCCACAACTTTTTCAATATGGTCCTTAAGGCAACGGATCACTTTGTATCCGGAATTTTTTTTAACAGACCATGATGGTTCAGAAAAGCCTCAATTACCTGAGGTTCAATCCGGATTCCCTGCTCTGCAACTCTTTCGAACAGTTCCTCGATGCTGCTATGAGGGTATTTGACAAGTTGAACAAGAATCATCACGCTTTCCGAATCTGTCGGAAATCTTACATGATGCGGTCTGGACAATCCCGATTTTTGCTCCTGATATTTTTCCTCGGAGAAGTATACAAAACGTCCTTGATGCTTTTCTCGTCGGATTCCCGGAGCATGCTGCAGCCGGGAAAAAACGGAACTGTTAGGGACAATTTCAACCAGTTGGGCAATCTGTCTGGCATTCAATCCCGTTTCAGATCTCTCGATAAGCTGAGAAATTGTCTGCATAAGGTTTCCGTATTGTGAAAAAAGGATCTCCCGGTATTTCCATATGCCGTGTTCATCAAATCGCGGAATTCCCGGAAG
>ADZZ01000427.1 GCA_000179315.1 delta proteobacterium NaphS2 | reverse complement strand
AGTGGCGCACTGCCACTTTCGGCCGAGGGCATCTTCAAGTTTGACATCAATCTTGGGACCATAAAAAGCGCCGTCGCCCTCGTTGATTTCATAGTCCAATTGAAGTTCATCCATGGCCTTTTCGAGTGCTTGGGTAGCCAATTCCCAGTCTTCATCGGAACCGATGGATTTTTCGGGGCGTGTGCTGATCTCCAATTCATAATCGAACTGAAAAATCCCCATCACTTCCCGCACGAAGTCAAGCACCCCCTTGATCTCGTCATTCAGCTGTCCGGGCGTACAGAGAATGTGAGCGTCATCCTGGGTAAATTCCCGAACCCTGAAAAGACCATGCAAAACCCCTGACCGTTCGTGCCTGTGGACGGTTCCCAATTCGAAATACCGCCTGGGAAGATCGCGATAACTCCGAATTTTCGAGCCGTAAATCAACATGTGGGACAAGCAGTTCATGGGCTTCATTCCGTAAGACTGCCCGTCTATTTCCGTAAAATACATGTTTTCGCGGTAATTAGCAAAATGACCGGATTTCTTCCACAAATCCGTCTTCAGCACCTCCGGACCCCTTGCCAGCGCGTACCCTCTTTTGAGGTGTTCCGCAATCTCAAATTCCTCCAAAAGATGGCGCAGCATGGCTCCGTTGGGGTGCCATACCACCATTCCAGCACCCACCTCTTCATAGGTGCTGAAGAGTTCCAGTTGCGCACCGAGTTTCACATGGTTCCGTTTTCGAGCCTCTTCCAGCATATGCAGATGCTTTTTCAACTGCTTCCGGTCGGAAAATCCCACACCGTATATACGGCTCAACATGGGTCGATGTTCGTCTCCCCGCCAGTAGGCACCGGCCGTTTTGATCAAATGAAACGCCTTAATCATACCGGTGGAAGGGATATGCGGTCCGCGGCACAAATCCGTGAAACTCCCTTGGGTATATAGAGAAACCATCTCCGCATCGAGGTCTTCGATAAGCTCAACCTTATAATCTTCGCCCTGGGCCTTAAAAAACGCCAATGCTTCCGAGACGGCCGTTTCCTTTCTTGTAAAAGGGAGATCCGCCTCGATAATCTCATGCATTTTTTCTTCCACAAGGGGAAGGTCATCCTCCTTAAAAGGCCGTTTGTAATCGAAATCATAATAGAAACCATCTTTTATGGCGGGCCCTATGGTTACCTTGACGCCGGGAAAGAGTTCTCTCACGGCCATGGCCATTACATGGGAAGTGCTGTGCCGAAGAATTTCCAATCCTTCATCTGAATGCAGATAAATGGGCTCCAGTTCAGTTTTGTCACCCAACCCGGCCGAAAGATCGCCGGGGACACCGTTTATCTTGACCGCCACCACACGGTCCAATCCACCCACTTTCAGGTGCGCCAGTGCCTCTGCAGCCGAAAGAGTTTCAGCCTCCACCTGATGAAAATCTTTGCCTTTTATACCGACGGAAAATGTGCTCATAAAGAATAACCATCAAAGAAAATAAGGCATCTGACCTGTAGAGCCCAGAGTATGCCTTAGTCTCTACTTCTCAAGATGCCTCATGCATGTCAACATGAACGTTTAAATGACCTTCACAAATAAATCTGATCGCTCCCGAAAAGCCAAGGGGTTGAGCGGATCGTGCAAGAACCGCAACAACCCTTTGAATTTACTGGCATGAAACACAAGCGAAATTGCAATTGGGCCGAAAAATACAGCCAAGACCAAAAATATCCGAGTTTTATAAACAATAACATGATGAAATGCAAGAGAATAATGTCCCGGGGCCAAATTCTCTTCCCTAATTTAAGAAGAATTTGGCCCCCGCGGGGATTCTTTCTTCGGGGATGAGGCGATTTTCAGGCCACCATAAAAAATGCAATAATTTATTGTCGAGGACCTGTAGAGGGTTCCTTCGCTCTGATATTTTCAATGAGTTCCATCACCAGTTCTCCACTCTGGACTTTGGCCATGGGATTTACCTGGACCAGGTCTTCCCATGCTTTGACGGCGGCATCCCGATCTTTGAGATCGTGAAGAAACACAACCCCTTTGTTAAAATAAGCCGCCTCCTGACGGGGATTTACCGCAATCGCCCGATCAAAAGATTTGATGGCTTCCGTGGACAAACCCTTGCGGCGGTACATAACGCCCAGATCCGTCAATACATCGGCATTGTTAGGATCAAGTGCAAGAGATCGTTTATAGGCGGTGATGGCCTCATCCACTTGGTCGATATCGAAATAATGGTTTCCCAACCGTACCCATGCCGCCACGCTTTCCGGATGATCTGCCGTCTCTCTCTCCAACTCCCTGGTCGTTGATACGTCATCCTTTGAAACCTGAGCCTGATTCGAAACCGGCGCATTCAGGGCGGGCACGGACTTGTGGATCCCGTAGAAAACCCCTCCCAGGAACCCCACCAAAAGGGTCACAAAGGCCACCACCATCATGGTTTCTTTTTTTACATAGCCTTCTTTTTCTTTTTTTTGCATATGTTTCCTTTAATTTTTTATCGGACTGCCACATTTTCCGAAGTGTAGACGTCCAAAGCCGGTTTCACTCCGAATGGGTATTCCACGATCTTTTGCAAACGTTCCTGCTCTTCGATCAACCCATCTGAAACACAAAGGGTCCGCTCCGCCTCCCGTGCGCAATCCGAATTGTGGGTCACCATCACAATGGTGATGCCTTCTCCGTTCAGTTCGTGAAAAAGCTTCATGATTTCACGACTGTTTTTGGTATCCAGATTCCCGGTGGGCTCGTCGGCCAGAAGGATGGTGGGGTTGTTCACCACCGACCGGGCAATGGCCACCCGTTCCTGCTCCCCTCCGGAAATTTCATTGGGCAACCGGTTTTTCTTGTCCGAAAGTCCCACATGTTTGAGAGCGAGCCCGGCCATCTCCTTCTTTTCATGGCGCTTCATCTTTTTAACGGCCAGCGGCAACATCACGTTTTCCATGACATTCAAATAGGGAATTAGATGAAAACTCTGAAAAATAAATCCCAGAAATTCCATTCGGAATTTGGCCCTTTGGTCAAGGCCCAGAGCGTAAACATCTATGTCATCAACCACATACCGGCCTTTTGTCGGAGTATTGAGGGCACCCATCATGGAAAGCAGTGTGGATTTTCCGGATCCCGATTCCCCAACGATGGCCACGAATTCTCCCTGCCGAACCTGAAAACGCATGCCTCTGACAGCCATAAAAGCGGCTTCCCCTTTTCCGTATTCTTTCTTCAAATCTTCAACACGAATATAACTCATCATTCATTCTCCTAAAGGGTTCTAAGCGCTTCGTTTGGATCAAGGTTTCCCGCCATAATC
>ADZZ01000428.1 GCA_000179315.1 delta proteobacterium NaphS2 | reverse complement strand
ACGGCAAGGGCGGACGGTCGATTTCAAAAACACGGTGCTTATCATGACGTCCAACGTGGGCAGCCACATCATTCAGGAGATGCGGGGGAAAGACAATGAGGAAATGGAGAAACGGGTAATGGAAGTCCTTCGGGCCACCTTTAAGCCGGAGTTTTTGAACCGTATCGATGAGATCGTTACCTTCAATTCCCTGGGACCCGAAGAGATCAAGAAAATCGTGGGAATCCAGATTGGACTTCTGAGCAAGCGGCTTGAAGACAACAAAATTACGTTTAAGTTGACCGATGCAGCCGAAACATTCCTGGCGGAGAATGGGTTTGATCCTGTTTACGGGGCCCGGCCGCTCAAACGTGCCATCCAGCATTACATTCAGGATCCCCTGGCCATGAAGATTCTGGAGGGGACGGTCAAAGAGGGTGATCGGATCACCGCGGATATAAAAGACGGAGAGGTTGTCTTTTCCTAAAAACGAAACCGCCCATTGTCTGTGGAAGGCAATGGGCGGTCATTATTATTCTGCGTTTCTTAAGACTGCTACGATGTGACAACCGGCATTCCCATGATGGGCCACAGCACATAGACGGCAAAGGCCACCACCACCATCAAGAGGATGCTGGCGGGGATGCCGTATAGAAAAAACTCGCCGGTGGAGAATTGCTTGGAGTCGTATGCGATGGCATTGGGGGCGGCTCCCACCAGAAGTAGAAAGGGCATGCCCGCGGTGACCAATGAGGCAAAAAGAATGACCTCAGCGCCACATGGAGATACGGTGCAATGACCAGGGCTACGGGAAGCGATATGGCGATGGCGGCAACATTCATGATAAAGTTGGTCATCATCATCACAAAAAAGGCGATACTCATGACGAAGACAAACCAGCTGGCCTCCTTGAACATGGCCAGCCAATTGACAGCGAGCCATTTGGCGGCTCCGGTGTCCCACAAGCAGAACCCGATGCTCATGGCCCCGCCGAATAGAAGAATGATGTTCCAGGGGATGTCTTCGAGATCGTCCACGTCCAGTATGCCGGTGATAAAAAACAGGATGGTGGACACCAGAATGATAGCGGTTTTGTTGATGGGTTGAAGTGCGGGGATGAACGACCGAAGACTCATGACCAAAATACAGCCGAACACAATGACGGCGGCGATGATCTCTTTTTTTGTAATGGATCCCAATTCGCTGTTCAGCAGTTTTGCCCTTTCCCGCAACCCCGGGATCACCTTTTTTTCGGGCTTCATAAATACCATGAAAAATCCCCAGAGCAGAAAGGTCATGAGCCAGCCGATGGGAAACATGTAATAACTCAGTTCAAAAAAACTGACGTTTTTGCCCACCACATCGTTATAAAAGCCGATGGCAACCGCTCCCCGGGCGGCCCCCAGAAGGGTCACGATGCTGCCGGCACCGGCCACATAGGCCATGCCCATGAACAGGCCCTTTCCGAATTTTGTCTGTTTGTTTCCTTCGCCGTAAAGCGCATAAATGCTTATGAGCAGGGGATAAATGGTGGCAGCAACAGCCGTGTGGGCCATGATGTGGGCGAGCGCCGCCGTCACAACAAAACAGCCCAGGTAGATCATGCTTGTTTTTTCCCCTACAATCATCAGCATCTTGTAAGCCAGCCGTTTGGTAAGTCCCACTTTGGTAAAGACCAGGCCGATAACGATGGATGCAAAAATAAACATGACGGACGGTACCATGAAATCCGTAAATGCCACTTTTGCGGGCCGTATCAGAAACATGGCCTGAAGAACGCCGATGGCCAGACTGGTGACCCCGATGGGGACCACCTCAAAGACCCACCAGGTACCGGCCAGCAGAAAGACTGCCAGGGCCCCTTTGGCCTCTTTGCTGAGGGCAAAATGTTTACCCATGGGATCAATGGCATCTGGCCAGGGTGGGGAGGCGTAAACAATAATGAATAAAAAAACACCCAAAAGAAGAAAGATGATCTTTGTCCAGTTTATCTTTGATTTTTCGTCGGTTAATGTGCGGTCGTTAGACATGTGGTGAACCCTCCGTCTGATTCATCATCCAGGAATTGGTCAAGGCGGAATTATTTTTTGAATTTCCGGATTGGGCATCATAAGCTGCAGGTCGTTTTCATGATCTGAAAAATGGCGTTAAACACGTCCGTAAGCTTTAAAATACCTAAAATATCGTCCCCTTTGGTAACCAGAAGGGACTGATGATGTCCCAACACCAGCTGATGACATGCCATTTCCAGGGAAGC
>ADZZ01000429.1 GCA_000179315.1 delta proteobacterium NaphS2 | reverse complement strand
GGCGTGCTTGAAGATGTACTCAAGCTCCGGGAACAGGCTTTTTCATAGATGAGTTCCAGGCCCTGGAGGTTTAAAAGCTGGTATTTCAGATCTTCCCGCATGCCGCTGATGGCCTGAAGCAGCCTGAAGGCAAATTCCCTTCCGATGACGGATGCCACCTGCATGATCCGTTTGAGGCTTTCTTCAAGCCGGTCGATGCGGGCGGCAATGATCCCATGGACCGTGTCGGGCACCTGAAGGTCCGATGCCTCCCGGCAAAGGACATAGCGTTGGTCCTTGATTTCAATGGCGCCGTTTTCCAGAAGCGAATGGGTCAGCTCTTCCATGAAGAGCGGGTTGCCGGCGGCCCGTTTCAGGATGAGCTCGTTTAGCTCCGGGGCCGTCTCGCCACCTTCGAGAATGGCCTTGACCAGTTGGGCGCTGGATTTAAGGGTCAACTGGTCCAGCCCGATGCGGCTGAAATAGGATTTGCCGGCCCACGGGTGGGTGTACTCCGGCCGGTAGAGCAAAATCAGCATGACCCCGGCCGTGGCCAGCCAGCCGATGAAATAGTCCAAAAACGCCTCGGTGGTCCTGTCGATCCAGTGAAGATCCTCTATGGCCAGAACCAGGGGGCGCTCCTGGCTGCCCCGGACGATCAAATTTCGAAGGGCTTCGAACAGCTTTTCCCTTTTGACCCGTGGGTCGAGCCTGAGGTAGGTCTCGTCCTCCACCTTGAGCGACAAAAGATCGAAAATGGGCGGCAGGATATTTTGAAACTCTTCGTCAAGTCCCAGGATTTTTTCCCTGACCCGTTTTTTGACGGCGGGCTCGCCTTCACCCTCCGTGATCTCCAGGTAGTGCTTTAAAATGTCGAGGACGGGAAGGTAGGGGATGGCGCTCCCGAAGTGAATGCAGCGGCCCTCCAGGTATCCGAATTCGTCCCGGGGAAGCTGCCGCCTGAACTCCAGCAACAGCCGCGATTTGCCCACGCCTGCCTCGCCCACCACGCCCACCACCATGCCGGTGCCGCCCTTGACCTTGTCGTAGGCATCCATCAGGGCGGCCATGGCGTTTTTGCGGCCCACGAACCGGGTA
>ADZZ01000430.1 GCA_000179315.1 delta proteobacterium NaphS2 | reverse complement strand
ACTGTAGCGATCATGTCGTGACAGCCCGCACGGAACAGCGACGACAAGCACAACGCCGTTACCGGCAAACAGAAAAAGGCCGCAAAGCTCATCGGAGGGCGGAACGTCGGCGAAGAATAAAAAAAAGTAAAAAAACCGTGGATGATCAGGGTTCAACACCCCCGTCATCCGGTGATAAGGTGCCCTCCAGGTGGTCCGGCGTGGGTCCGAGATGCCGTTTTTGCGGCTCATGGGGTGTTATTGTGAAAGATTTTCCCCGCCGAGGCTACGGCAATCATCCACAAACTGTTCCGGAGGTGTTCACATGATGGTTAAAAAGCCTCTTTTTCCAAAACGAATACGCAAAATCGCCGGCGGTTTTGCCTTTATTGAACATCGCTTTTTGCGAAAGGGTTTTTGGGAGAGCCTGAGTCATATTGAACTGCTGCTCTACATTTTTCTGGTGGTGGTATCTGACAAAAACGGGCTGTCTTATTACGGCTACGACAAAATCTGCCGGATTCTAAGGGTGGATGCAGATCAATATATCAATGCCCGTAATCGCTTGCTGGACAAGGACCTGATTGGATTTGACGGCCGTGTGTTTCAGGTGCTTTCCCTTCCGGATCGTCCAGTGATCGTGAAACCTGTGAAGGAAGTCCGGAACGGGGGATGGTTCAGTCTTGGAGAAACCGTACAGGAAATCATTCGGGAGAAAGGACGTGGGATCAACCCGAACAGTTGATATTCATCTGCTGGAATTGCGCTACGCTCATTGCCGGATCATGAACCACCAGGCTTTAAAGCAATTGCGGGATTCCATCGAAACTTACGGGCAAATCGTTCCGGCCCTGGTTGTTACAGAGAAAGACAAACTGATTCTGGTTGATGGGTACTTGCGTGTTCGAGCGCTTCGTGCCTGCGGAAAGGACCAAATATGTGTCCATTTATCAGAAGAAAACGAACAAAATGCCATGTTTTCGCTTTTGGCCAAAACCAAGAACGGCAAT
>ADZZ01000431.1 GCA_000179315.1 delta proteobacterium NaphS2 | reverse complement strand
GGAGATCTACAACCAGGATAACATCTGCTGGATGAAGCGGCACTGGGTCAAACAAATATGTTCGGCTTGATCTGACAGAAGGATTTTCGACGTAGCAAAGCTTGTGGAGGCCGGTTGCCGCAATGCCGTGGCGCTAATGGGAAATGCCATCTCCTTGGGGCAGATCGAGCGGTTGGTGTGGATCCGTTCCCGGGTTCGGTTTCCTCGCATCCTGTTGTTTTTGGACCGTGATCCGGCGGGGAAAACTGGGGCTTTGCAGGTACGGGAAAGGCTCTTTCACCACGGTTTTCCCGTCACTGTATTTGACTGGGAACAGTTGGTGTCTTTCAATGGTGAGAAACCCAAGCCCATTCCGGAATCCATAAAGGACCCGGCGGACATGTCGGTGGAACAGATTCAAACACTACGCAGGCACGGGATATTTTGAAAACAGGATGAAGGAGGAAACATGAACATGTCACTGGCTGAAATGGAAAAGCATCTCAAAACCCTCCGGCTCCATGGTATGATCGCCACCCTGGAGACCCGAATCGTCCAGGCCAATCAGGGCGCTTCTTTTACTGAGGTCTTTGCCTGTCTGATCCAGGACGAACTGGATTACCGAAAAAGTCGCCTTACACAAACGCGCCTCAAGGCATCCGGTCTCACGGAGCAACCCACCCTGACCGAGTTTGATTGGGGCTTCAATCCGAAACTGCCCAAGATGGACATCTATGAACTGGTGAGCGGAAAATTTATCCGGGAGGGACACGATGCGCTTTTAATCGGATCCCCAGGGACAGGGAAAAGTATGATCGCCAAAACGGTTGCTAACGCCGCCATCCTTGCGGGATACAAAGTGGTGTACCGGGAAGCCCACACCTTTTTCGAGGATCTTTTTGAAGCCACTCAACTTAAACGGAGGAAAAAGATCAGCAAACTTTTTTCCGAAACCGATCTGCTGATCATCGATGACTTGTTTTTGCGCAAGAAAATGCCGGAACAAGCCGCTGATGATTTGCTGGAAATCATTCTGAATCGGTATTCCGCAAAAAAAAGTACGCTCCTTACATCAAATCGACTCGTTGAAGACTGGGGTAAGCTTCTCAGGGACAATACAGCATCTTCGGCCATACTCGACCGCCTGCTTCATCACGGGCATCTCCTGAAGTTCGAGGGAAAAAGCTACCGCCTCAAAGAAGCAGCATCGAGGATATCGCAAAGTAAACAAAAAAAGCAGGATGAAAAAGGAAAGAATATGGACCTTTCTAAAGAAGATTTGTAAACTGAAACCGTCCTGTCGCCGGGGGATTTTGACCCGGCCACAAGTGGGGGATTTTCAGGTGGCCATCCAGGCAAGCGATTTAAACAGAGTAGAACTTAATCAAATTACTGTGGCTCATACGACGATTTCCCGTGCTGTAAATAATTTGATTGAAAAAGTCATTTTCGCTGGGAATTTCTTCAGATTTGGTATAAATAAGATGGCTTTCTGTCCACTTAAATATGCAGATAGCCATGACCACAAAATCGTCTACAAATCCGGAGATTGGAATCCTTGAACTCATCGACCCCGCTAAGTGCTACGAATTCTTCAGAGAAAAGAAGTGGCCATGTGGTATTTGTTGTCCAAAATGTACCTCAAACCGGGTCAAAAAGAACGGTCACAAACGTAATGCTCCGCTTTGTCGGAACTATAAATGCAATAACTGCGGTTGCCGTTTCAACGATTTTACGGGTACCATTCTGGCAAGAAAACACCATCCCATCAGAGTATGGATCGTCATGTTATACCTCATGGGACTAAACCTATCCAACAGGCAAATCGCCGCGGAGCTGGACCTTAATCCGGATGTCGCCCATAGGATGACTATTTTGCTTCGGAGCGAAATCGCTGCAAGGAAGCCGGGATGTAAAGTCAGTGGGGTAGTAGAGTGCGACGAAGTATACGTAATTGCAGGGCATAAAGGGCATCCGGAAAAAGTTCGTCAGAAAGGGCGAGCACCACGGTGCAGAGCGCTCAAGGGTGCTCCGGGCCGAGGAACTCTTGAAAAAGAAAAACCTCCTGTCCTCGGAATCATTGAACGTTCCGGGGATGTCGCCATTTTTATGCTTCCAGACGTTAAACAAAAAACCATCGAAC
>ADZZ01000432.1 GCA_000179315.1 delta proteobacterium NaphS2 | reverse complement strand
CCAGCAAGCGATTACGGGCATGATATATTGATCTGCATCCACCTTAGAATCCGGCAGATTTGTCGTAGCCGTAATAAGACAGCCCGTTTTTGTCAGATACCACCACCAGAAAAATGTAGAGCAGCAGTTCAATATGACTCAGGCTCTCCCAAAAACCCTTTCGCAAAAAGCGATGTTCAATAAAGGCAAAACCGCYGGCGATTTTGCGTATTCGTTTTGGAAAAAGAGGCTTTTTAACCATCATGTGAACACCTCCGGAACAGTTTGTGGATGATTGCCGTAGCCTCGGCGGGGAAAATCTTTCACAATAACACCCCATGAGCCGCAAAAACGGCATCTCGGACCCACGCCGGACCACCTGGAGGGCACCTTATCACCGGATGACGGGGGTGTTGAACCCTGATCATCCACGGTTTTTTTACTTTTTTTTATTCTTCGCCGACGTTCCGCCCTCCGATGAGCTTTGCGGCCTTTTTCTGTTTGCCGGTAACGGCGTTGTGCTTGTCGTCGCTGTTCCGTGCGGGCTTGTTCACGACATTGATCGCTACAGTACGCCTGGCCTCTGAAACAGCTCCGGCACACATGGAAAATGAATCCACAACTTTTACACTGGATTTTTTTTTAGAAGCCTTAAGGGCATGACGCCTTTGATCTTGAAAAGGATCAAAAGCAGACCTATGATGGGTATGCTTTATATTGTCCGGGGAAGACGGTCTGCTTCTGTTTTTCCCAAAAAAAGAGGCCCGAAGCGGCAACTTCGGGCCTTACCTTTTTTAATAAATCAGACCCCCCATCGCTCAGTGGGTCTATATTAACTCCCCAAAATCATACCCGAAAATGGAACCAAATGCAGATTTTCCACATAACTCCACGAAAGTAAACTGAATCTCTCTTCCGCTGTCTTTTTTTCGTTCAATATTTTCGCGTGTCTTGATCCCGTCAAAACTGTCTCCCACAACAGAAACCCATCCGTGAACCAGTTTCGCTCAAGGGATCTAAGTCTCGGCAGACCACACAACTCCA
>ADZZ01000433.1 GCA_000179315.1 delta proteobacterium NaphS2 | reverse complement strand
TAATTCAGGTAGCTCAACACTTTGCCGGCGTTGACATAATAATCGTTTGTGACAGCTGGTTCGGAAATAACGGCCTGTTCAAACCCCTCCGCACTAAACTCGGAAATTTTGTTCATTTGCTTTCAAGATTACGTTCCAATACCGTACTGTACTCCATCCCCAAGATCGGTTCTTCCAAAAAGCCGGGAAGACCCAAAAAATATGGCAGCAGGTTGGGTTCGTGCGCTGAAATGGCGGCGGCATTCATGGCGTACGCTTCAACCTATCACGTCTTCCTGTACGGAAAATACCGTGAAGTCAACGCATACTCCCAAATCGTTATGCTCAAAACACTCAAGTGCCCTGTCCGGGTTGTCTGGGTCTTTCGAAAAACACAGTGGATCGCAATCTTCTCCACGGACTTGGAGCTGTCGGTTGAGCAAATTATCGAGTATTATGGGGCCAGGTGGAAAATCGAGTCGGGTTTCAAGGAGATCAAGCAAGACATTGGAAGCAGCAAAAGCCAAACCCGCAATGCACAGGCAGTGATCAATCACATCAATTTTTCCATAATGGCCGCAACAATCATTTGGATCTATGGTTCACGGCTCGAAAACATTCCCGAACGCAGGCACAAGGTCAAGGGTCGCAACAGTTTCGCCTTTTCCGACCTGAGACATATCATCGCTAAGTCCGCATTGAGCGATGATTTTCATGCCGTTTGCAACCAAGACAACAAACTGCCCCGAAAATCTTTCCTGGAGGCGTTGCTGCGCATGGTCGGCTGATCAAGCCGGGGGCATTTTCTGTGAAACTTCAGTAACCTATATTATCGGAGGCTCTTTAAATGAAACATTTTTAGCACTGCTCGCGTTTCCGGGCATCCCAGTAAGCGGGCCATAACAAAATAAACGGCAATACCGATTATTACAAGGAGTGAAAGGTTCACCATTTGTTTTGACAGAGCATCTGAGGTGCTGGTATAAAAGATGTTGTGCCGACAGATAAAAACAATGGCCCCCATGATTACGGTGGCGACAATGGACCTAAGAAAAGATTTCAGAACAGGTCCCATATGGATGAACAATCCTTTTCTTTGAAGCAACAAAGCCAGCAGAAAAAACTGAATGCCTGAGGCGATAGAGAGTGAAAGTGCAAGTCCTGCGTGCTTCAACGGACCCATCAGGGAAAGGCTCAATAAGGCGTTTATGACCAATGAAACAACAGCGATCTTAACCGGCGTTTTTGTGTCCTGAAGCGCATAAAATGCGGCAATCAACACGCGCATCCCCGAAAAGGCCCAGAGGCCAAGGGTATAACAGGAAAGGGCTTCCGCTGTCATGGCGGAGGATTCAGCGCCAAAGGCACCCCTTTCAAAAAACAGCACCACAATCGGTTTTCCCAGAATGAGAAGGCCCGCCATGGCCGGCAGCACAATAAAGAAAACAAGACGCAGGCCATGGGCGAGCGTTTTCTGAAATTGTGCGAAGTCTTTCCTGGCAGCATCGCCTGAGAGGGATGGGAGCGCCGCCGTTGCAACGGCAATGGCAAAAATTCCCAAGGGAAACTGAACCAGTCGGTCAGCATAGTAAAGCCATGAAACGCTTCCTTCCCGCAGAAATGAAGCCAAAAGCGTTCCGACAAACTGGTTCAATTGATAAATCGCCGAACCGAACACAGCCGGAAGCATTAGCCGACCGATGCGCCGGACCGCCGGATGAAAGGGCTTCCATAGTGGGAAAAGCTTCAAACCGGCCCCATATGCCCAGGGAATTTGAAGCGCCACCTGCAGAATGCCTCCCAGCGTGACGCCCATGGCAACGCCCAATATGGGCTCGGACAAATGGGGAGAAATAAAAAAAGCAGCACCGATGATACCGACGTTCAGTAAAATAGGTGCCGCGGCAGGGGCTGCAAAATGGCGCAGAGAATTCAATACGCCCATGAAAAAGGCCACAATGCCGATAAAGAAAATGTACGGGAATGTCATCCGGGTAAGGAGAACCGTCAGGTCATGCTTCATCCCCGAACTTCCAAAACCAAAGGCCTGAATCTGGACAATGAAAGGGGCAAACAGGATTCCAAGGACGGTGATTGTCGCCAGGATCAGGGATAGCAAGGTGAAGACAATCCTGGCCAGCTCAAATGCATCCTCTTTACTTTTAACCGTCAGATACTCCGTAAAAACGGGGATGAATGCAATGGTCAGGGACCCCTCTGCAAAAAGGCGCCTGAGCAAATTCGGGATGCGAAGCGCCACAAAAAAAGCATCCGCGGCCATTCCGGAGCCGAAAAGCGTGGCGATAACCATATCACGAACCAGTCCCAGAATTCGGCTTATCAGCGTAAAAAAGGCAATGATGCCCGCGGGGCCGCTGATGTTTGTGGGTCGTGATTTATACAAGGTATTTGAAATGACAAAAAAAGCTTGACATTTTCGATAAATTCGCTATAATTTTTTGTTTAATTTGGATCAGTTGACCCGAATAGATCGTAACCCATCAAAATAGTGCGTTTTTCCATTAACCAATTCAAGGAGGCTCAGTTTGGCGAACCATAA
>ADZZ01000434.1 GCA_000179315.1 delta proteobacterium NaphS2 | reverse complement strand
TCATCGGCGCCATCAGTCTATATGCTTTTTCTCCTTCAGACCTTCCAGTGAACTACGCGGGCGTTATCTCATCTTTCTGGCCATCATCTTTTTATCGCGGAAATAAAAGTGGCCAGTTACGGCATTTTGTCCATCGGCGGATTGGTCGCCCTCACCCTGGGCAGTCTGATGCTCTTTGAAAACATGCGGGTCTCGCTCAAGCTGATGATGCCCACCATTGTGCTGGTGGGCGGCTTTTTTGTGGTGGTTGCGGGTGTGGCGTTTCGCGCCCTCAGGCGCAAGCCAACCGGCGGGTCGGAAGGCATTGTGGGAGAGGTGGGCGAAGTCAGGGAAGCCATTGATCCGGAAGGGCTGGTGTTCGTACATGGAGAATACTGGCGGGCTTTTTCAAAAGAGCGCATTGAACCGGGCGAAAAGGTGGAAGTTACCGGTATCAACGGTCTGCTCCTCAATGTGCAAAAAGTGCCCAACCGGGAACCTTAACCTTATTAGAGAGGTGATTCATGTTCTATATACTGGCAGCAGTACTGATCGGTCTTTTTCTGGCAAGCGCCATCCGGATTTTGAGAGAATATGAACGTGGTGTCATCTTCCGGCTCGGCCGTCTGATCAAAACCAAGGGACCGGGCCTGATCATTCTGATTCCCGTCATCGACAAGATGGTAAAGGTGAGCCTGCGGCTTGTGGCCATGGACGTCCCCAGCCAGGATGTGATCACCCGGGACAATGTCTCGGTCAAAGTGAATGCCGTGGTCTATTTCCGGGTTATGGATCCCGACAACGCCACCGTCGAGGTGGAAAATTATCTTTTTGCCACGTCGCAGTTGGCCCAGACCACCCTCCGAAGCGTTTGCGGCCAGGTGGAACTGGACGAACTCCTGGCGGAACGGGAGAAGATCAACACCCAACTGCAAGCCATTCTGGACAAGCACACGGATCCCTGGGGCATCAAGGTCGCCACCGTGGAAGTGAAACACATCGACCTTCCCCAGGAAATGCAGCGGGCCATGGCGCGACAGGCGGAGGCGGAGCGTGAGCGGCGGGCCAAAATCATCGCCGCGGAAGGGGAATACCAGGCAGCCAACCGGCTGGCGGATGCCGCGGAGATCATCCACAAGCATCCCGAGGCCCTGCAGTTGCGCTATCTGCAGACCCTGAGAGAGATATCATCCGAAAGCAATTCCACCACCCTGTTCCCCATCCCCATCGATCTTCTGACGCCCTTTATCCGAAAAGAAAAGGAAAATTAGGCCGCTATGTTGCATTTTTTAAACCGCCTGTGTTAAAAGAGGTGCGCACAATTGATCCATGAAACCATGATCGCAAAAAAATCAGGAGAACAGAACCATGCCAGAAGAAGTCAAAGAAGAGACCCAGGAAGAAACCCAGGCGGAAAGCACTGAAGAAGCCAAGCCTGTGACACCGGAATTCAAAAAACCTCTCAAGAAAATGACGGCGGTTGAGCTGAAAGAGGTGGCCATGGAAATCCCCGGCGCCGTGGGCGTGACCGCCATGGAGAAAGCGGATTTGATCGAGGCGATCCAGGAGTATTACGGCCTTGAGGACGAAGACGCCGGTAAGCGGAAAAAAGCCAAAAAGGACAAGGCCACCATTAAGGAAATGAAAGCCAAGATCGTCCTGCTGCAGAGTAAAAAGGCGGAAGTCCGTGAAACAAAAGATGCCAAACAGATCAATATCCTCAGAAAACGCATCAATCGCCTGAAAAAGCAGACCCGAAAAGCCGTAGCGGTCTGAGCATCATCCGTGTAAAGCGAACAAATGGGGCCTTTGGTGCCCCACTTCGAGGTAAGCACTTGCCCAAAACCGTAGCCATTGTGCCGGCCGCCGGTGCCGGGGTGCGAATGGGAGGCGATTGTGCCAAACAGTACCTGCATCTGCATGACCGGCCCATCCTGGTGATTACGCTTCTGGCCCTTCAGAACTGCAGCATGCTGGATGCCATTGTTCTGGTGGTCCCCCCCAAGGACGTGCCCTACTGCGAGAGGGAAATCGTCCAAAAATATGCCATCGACAAGGTTGAAAAGGTGGTTGCAGGAGGGGACCTGAGGCAGGATTCCGTTCGAAAAGGTCTTGACGCCACAAACGGCCGATATGAAATGGTCTTGATCCATGACGGCGTACGGCCCATGGTCACGGCAAGCCTCATGGAAGCGGTCATTGAGACGGCCCTTAGGGAACGTGCCGCCATTGCCGCATTGCCTGCCAAGGAGACGGTCAAGACCGTCAACAAGACCGGACACGTAACCGCCACTTATGACAGGAAAAAGGTCTGGCTGGTTCAAACACCGCAGGTCTTTTATTATGACGATATTCTGAAAGCCCACCGGAAAGCGGTGGCGGACGGGATGCGGGAAGCCACCGACGACGCCTTCCTGGTTGAAAGCCTGGGCATTCCCGTCAGTGTGGTGCCGGGCAGCGAGAGAAACATCAAAGTGACCACCCCCCATGACCTGGCGCTGGCGCAATTTCTACTGGAGCTGGAGCATTCCGGCTGAAAAATCATGAACATCCGAATCGGTACCCGGGGCAGCAAGCTGGCCCTCACACAGAGCGAATGGATCAAGGAACAGCTGGAGATACGTCATTCCGGCATTCACGTCGATCTGATCAAAATCAAGACCACCGGGGATAAGATCCTGGACACGCCGCTCAGCAAAATCGGCGGCAAGGGACTTTTTGTAAAAGAGATCGAAGAAGCCCTGCTGCAAAACCGCATTGATGTGGCGGTACACAGCATGAAAGACGTTCCCGCCGAACTGCCGGAAGCACTGATGCTCTCCACTTTTCCGCCGCGGGAAGATCCTTCCGATGCCCTCATTGCCCAAGAAAACCGACGGCTGGATCAGTTGCCCGAAGGGGCCCGTGTGGGTACCAGCAGCCTGAGACGCGGGGCCCAGCTGCTGCATCTGCGGCCTGATCTCACGCTGGTACCGCTCAGGGGAAATGTGGACACCCGGTTGGGGAAACTGAAATCGGGAGAGGTTGAGGCGGTCATCCTTGCCACCGCCGGTCTGAACCGTTTGGGCCTTTCCGGCGTCATCACACAACGCATTCCCTTTCATCAGTTGCTCCCGGCAGTGGGTCAGGGCGCCTTGGGACTTGAGGTGAGACGAGATGACCGAGAAACCATCCGACGGCTCGATTTTTTGAACCATGACGATACACGCACGGCGGTCACGGCCGAAAGAGGCTTTCTGAAAACCCTGGAGGGCGGCTGCCAGGTTCCCATTGCCGGATTCGCCCAAATCGTTGGTGACAATCTTTCTTTCGAAGGGCTGGTGGCGGAACTGGACGGATCCAGGATTTACAAGGAAATTGCGACTGGCAGCCGGGATGATGCGGAAAAAATCGGTATTGAAGCGGCGAAGACGCTGCTCTCCTCTGGTGCGGGAGATGTTCTCAGAAGGCTTTATAAAGCGGCAGACCCAGGCACCAAAAACGAAGGCGCTTAGCTTATGACTAAACAGGAAATGAAACCGGGCAACGTCTATCTGATCGGTGCCGGACCCGGTGATCCGGGCTTGATGACGCTCAAGGGAAAAGAAATTTTATCCACCGCGGATGTGATCATCTACGATTATCTGGCCAACACGCGCTTTCTGGAATACCGCAAGATGGAAGCGGAACTGATCTACGTGGGCAAAAAAGGCGGTGACCATACCATGGGCCAGGCCGACATCAACCGGTTGATTGTTGAAAAATCAAAATCGGGCAAGAGCGTGGCCCGCCTCAAAGGCGGCGACCCCTTCATTTTCGGCCGGGGAGGGGAAGAAGCCCAGGAATTGGTGGCCGAAGGGATACCCTTTGAAGTGGTTCCGGGCATCACATCGGCCATATCCGTTCCCGCCTATGCCGGCATTCCCCTCACCCACCGGGACTACACGGCCACCGTGGCGTTTGTGACGGGCCACGAGGACCCCTTAAAAGACGAATCCAATATCCATTGGGATAAACTGGCCACGGGCGTGGGCACCATCGTCTTTCTCATGGGGGTGGGAAACCTTCCAAAAATCGCCCGGAATCTGATACATCACGGCCGATCCCCCGATACCCCTGCGGCGGTCATTCGAAGGGGTACGGTGGCGGAGCAGAAAACCGTCAGCGGCACCCTGGAAGATATTGCAAGAAAAGTGAAAGAAGCCGGGTTGAAGCCGCCGGCCATTATTGTGGTGGGGGAAGTGGTTCGGCTGCGGGATGAATTGAACTGGTTTGAAACCAAGCCCCTTTTCGGCAAAAGAATCGTGGTAACACGCGCCAGGGAACAGGCCAGCGGGTTCCTCAAAAAGCTTTCGGCCCTGGGTGCTGAATGCATTCAGTTTCCCACCATCGAGATCGTTCCACCGGACACCTTTGAACCTTTGGACAAGGCCATTAGCCACCTTGAATCCTACCAGTGGCTGCTGTTCACATCGGTAAACGGCGTCAAATACTTCCTCCGGAGGCTTTATCTTCAGGGAAAAGACGTTCGCGATCTCAAGGGCATCAAGATCGGCGCCATCGGACCCAAGACCGCCGAGCAATGGAAGAATCTGGGCATCACACCGGACCTGGTACCCGATGAATACCGGGCCGAAGCGGTGGTGGATGCCTTCAAGAAATGGAAACCTAAAGGCGTTCGCATCCTGCTTCCCAGGGCCGCCAAGGCCAGGGAGATTCTGCCCGATGAGCTGCGGAAGATGGGGGCACGGGTGGATGTGATAGACGCTTACAAAACCGTCACGCCCACGGGCGATACGGCAGAAATCCGGGAAATGCTGCAAAGGGGCGCCATCGATATGGTGACGTTTACCAGTTCATCCACCATTACAAACTTTGTCAGCATGTTCGGTTCCCATCGACAGCAACTGACCTCCCAATGGATGAAAGAAGCCAAAGTGGCCTGCATCGGCCCCATCACCGGGGACACCGCCAAAAGACAGGGCTTCTCCGTGGATCTCATGCCCCAAGACTACACCATCGAAGCCCTTACCCGCGCCATCGTGGATTTTTTCGGGACATAGTCGGGAAACCCCGGAAGAAAAACGTCGGTCCCGGCCGACCCTGCCCTTCCCTATTCCCTCAGTAAACAACAATGCACCAAGGTATTTTCTCGCCGTATCCACCATACGTCCGGCTCTTTAATTCGAAAACTCAAGTGAATAGATGATATGCACGTCAAGGAGGCTTTTGGGCAAAGCGTTTCCGTGTAGGCATTCTTCTCGGGTGCGGCCCATATCTCTGTATGGGCATTCCCGAACGTTCGGGAATTGTGCCAATCGGGCATTTTCCGGGCGCCCTTCCAGTTTTTGAAACGCGCGATTTCTTTATCCAGGTCCTCTGCAGCCGACCCGTGGGATGCGACCAGGACCTTGTATATTTCAACCATTCCCTGGGCCAGTTGGTCCTGGGCCCTTAAAACAAACACCGGCTCATCTTCGCCGATTTTAGGAATCTCCAGCTTTCCATACTTCCCTGACACGGCCATGTCCACTTCCTCCTTTTTTGGCGGTTATTTTTCTCTTTTCCTGGGAAGGTGATGGGTGACGCTGCCCACGAAGATCTCGGCGGCCTCGCCCAACGTTTCCGACAGGGTGGGATGGGGGTGGATGCTGAAACCCACGTCCTCGGCAAGGGCCCCCATCTCGATGGCAAGGACTCCTTCTGAGACCATGCCCTCGGTATCCCGGCCGGTGATGCCTACGCCCAATATGCGGCCCGAATACGGATCCACCACCACCTTGGTCAACCCTTCCTGAATGCCCATGGTGGCGGCCCGGCCTGAAAACTTCCAGGGGTAGCGCACAACCTCTATGTTTCGTTTTTCCCTCCGGGCCTCCTCCTCCCGCAGTCCGGCCCAGGCAACCTGGGGATCGGTATAAACCACCGCGGGAATGGCGCGCACATCAAAGGCCGAGGGCAGGCCCTTGATCACTTCGGCCGCCACCTTCCCTTCCCTGAACGCCTTGTGGGCGAGCAGGGGGCCCCCGGCCACATCGCCCACGGCGAAAATGGCGTCGTCCGTGGTTCGCCGCATCTCGTCGATTTCCACGAATCCCCTGTCATCGAGCCTCACCTTTGTGTTTTCCAATCCGAGCCCCTCCGAACCGGGTTTTCTTCCGATGGCCACCAGGACCCGATCGAACTCCAGGTCGGATTTATCCGCTTCCCCTTCCAGCTTGATTTTGACTCCCTTTTCCGTTTCTTTTATGGAGGAAGGGGCGGTGTTGAACCAGCAGCAATTCCCGGTTGCTGTTGAAAGGCCCAATATCAGTGTAACTTGAAATTCGCTTTTCGTAAAGCCTTGGCATTGAAAGTTCTTGAAAAAGCGCATTATGGAGTTCTTTTTCAAAAAAAAGCGTCAAAACTGCAAATAAATTTCAGGAAAACCTGGACATTTGGCGAACGATGGTTCATGATTCACTCCCATAAATGTCATGAAACATCAAAGCCAACAGAAAAAGGGAAGGTTAGCTTCTCGAAAGTATCTTAGTGCTGATCCACTGTTCGAGGGTCTGCATAAAGATTTTTTGGGAGTATCGGACTACCGTGAGGGTAATCCGGAAATATCAATGGCAGACGCCTTGATGTCTGGCTTTGCCGTTTTCTCTCTCAAAGATCCGTCCCTGCTTGCTTTTGACAAACGAAGACAAGCCGCTGAGAATTTAGAAAGCATTTATCATGTAGAAAGTATACCTTGTGACTCGCAGATGCGAACGATTCTGGATGAAGTAGACCCTGTGGAAATTCGACCTGCGTATAAGAATATTTTTAGTAAATTGCAAAGAGGCAAAGCTCTGGAGCGCCTGGCTTTCTTCCAGGGATGCTATCTGTTATCTTTGGACGGAACAGGCTACTTTTCCTCGAAGAAAATTTTCTCTGATAATTGTCTGCAAAAAGTAAACAAAAAGACCGGCGAAATCACCTATTACCAACAGATGCTGGGGGCGGCAATTGTTCATCCCGATCTCAAAGAGGTCATTCCGTTAGCCCCGGAGTTCATAATCAAACAAGACGGCCAAAGCAAGAACGATTGTGAGCGTAATGCCGCAAAACGTTTCTTCGACAGTCTTAGAAAGGACCATCCACACCTGCCCGTTATCATTACCGAAGATGCCCTAAGTTCGAATGCGCCACACATAAGGGAGGCGGAAAAATACAATCTTCATTACATTCTGGGTGTGAAGAAGGGGGATCATCCTTTCCTGTTCAGAAAAGTGGAAGAGGCACAAGAAAATGGCGAAGCTGTTCAATTTGAATTGGTCGATAATGATAATCCGCAAAAAACGCATCGTTTCCTTTTCGTTAACCACCTCCCCCTGAATGAATCAAATCAGGATTTGCTGATCAATTTCCTGGAATACTGGGAAATCACGTCAGAAAAGACGCAACATTTCAGCTGGGTTACTGATTTTACCATAACAAAGGGAAACTCTTATGAACTTATGCGAGGCGGTCGTGCACGCTGGAAAATAGAAAATGAGACGTTCAATACCCTCAAGAATCAAGGCTATCATTTCGGTCATAACTATGGGCTCGGAAAGAAAAATCTGAGTGTAGTTTTTGTGATGCTCATGATGTTGGCCTTTTTGGTTGACCAAACACAGCAGCTCTGTTGTCCCCTGTTTCGAGCTACATGGCATAAGATGGGTAGCAAACGAGAACTTTGGGATCGTATGCGATCCTTGTTTAGAGATTTTGCGTTCAAATCGATGAGGATGCTTTACGAAGCCCTTTTTTACGGGATGAAATTCCAACCGCCGATAATTTTATATGATGACGATTGAATGCAAGATGCACTATACCAATGAAAAAAAGCGTCAATTCCAGAAAAATTGGTATTTGCCGGTAAGGGACATCTGTGCGGTAAATCATATGGGATTGGTTTTAGGTCTTTTTTTTGCCCCTTGTTTCATCAAAAATTGACCGGCCAAACGAGGAATTTCAGCTAATTCTCAGCAAGGCTCTTTGACAGCGGTATCTATTTTGTAGAAATGTTAAGAAATAGACTCAGTAGCGACGCGGTCGGGAATTGCTGTTGAACCAGATATTTTCAAAGGTCTCCTTGAGCCTTCTGATCAGGGGTTCCGCCAGGTCCGGATCAGCGCCCCGAAGGAGTCTTTCGCTACGGACCGCCACCGTGACACGGCTTCCCAGGGCCGCGTATACGGAACCCATTTCCAGGGCGATATAGCCGCCGCCTAAGATGAGGAGCCTTTCCGGGATATCCGGCAGTTCCAAGGCGCCCGCGGAATCCATGATGCGGCTTCCCTTTTCAAAGGGACGGTCCGGCAGGGGCCTCGGATGGGACCCCGTTGCCAGGATTGCATGGCGAAACCGGATCCGGCTCACTTCCGAATCCTGCAGCCGCACTTCCTTTGAATTTTCAAAAAACGCCCGCCCCTGAATGCGTTGGATGCCGCGCTTCTCGCTCAGGGTCACCAGGCCTTCGGCCAGTTGATCAACGACCCCGTTCTTCCAGTCCCTGATTTTGCCAAGGTCCAGTTCGGGTTCGCCGAACGTTATCCCCATGGGCGCCACCCGGCGTGTGTCATGAAGGAGGTCCGCCATAAAGAGGAGGGCCTTGCTGGGGATGCACCCGCGGAAGACGCACGCTCCCCCGGGGCGTTCCGCCACATCCACCATGGTCACGTCCATTCCGAGATCGGCCGCCCGGAAGGCCGCCGCGTATCCCCCCGGACCGGCCCCGATGACCAGCACCTCGGTATCCTGGCTCAATTCGCCCATTACCATTGTTTTTTCCTCTACGTCATCGTCATAAACATTTCTTCCGGGTCCTCCATTGATTCAATTAAGGTTGTCATGAATCGCAGGGCATCGGCCCCGTCCAGTATCCGGTGATCAATGGAAACCACAACAGGCATCTTCAGATGCGGAACGATCCTATATTCGCCCCCATCGTCCTCCATAACCGTGGGCTGCATCTTTGCGGCCCCCATCCCGAGGATGGCCACCTCCGGGAAGTTGATGATGGGTGCGAAATATCCCCCGCCCATTGGGCCCACATTGGTGATGGTAAATGTCCCGCCCTGCATTTCCGCCAGTTTGACCTTCCTCTCCCGGGTTCGATCCACCAGGTCCTTGAGTTCGATGGAGAGTTCGAGGATGCTCTTGCGATCCACATCCCGGATGACCGGCACGACCAGTCCCTCCTTGGTGTTCACGGCCACACCGATATGGTAGTAGTGCTTGAGGACCATTTCCCCGGACCTCAAATCCATACTGGCGTTGAAGCGCGGGTTCTCTTTGAGGGCGGTTGCCGCCGCCTTCAGGGCGAATACGGTGATGCTGAGCTTGCCGCCCTTTTCTTCCACCTCATGCTTGTGCTTCTGTCGGAACGCCTCCAGCTTGGACATATCCACCATGTCCTGGTTGTACACGTGGGGAATCTGGGACCAGGCAAGGGCCATCTGTTTGGCCGTGGCCCTGCGGATGGAACGCACCGGAACCCGCTCCACCGCTCCCCATTGACTGAAATCCGGCAGCTCGGGAGCCTTTTCCTCGAGGGGCACGGCTTCGGGTTTTTCCTCAGGGGGACCGGCCGCTTCATGGGGGCCTTTTTTCTTTCCTTCTTCCGCAAATTGCCGTACGTCATCGGCGGTTACCCGGCCTCCGGGACCGCCGGGTCTTACGGCGCGCAGATCCACGCCCAGTTCCCGGGCCAGGCGTCTCGTGGCCGGAGATGCGGGAACGGGTGTCTCCTTGTCCCGCTTCGTCCCTTCAGGCGTCTTTGCCTTCTTCTCATCGACTTTCTCCTCAACCTGCCCAGGCATTTCTTCCTCCTCCGGGGGGGGCTCCTTTTCCTCGGGCGGCTGCTTTTTTTCTCCTTCCGTGTCGCTGAAGGTCATGAGGACATCCCCTACCCGGACCATGTCCCCGGGTTTGACCTTGATTTCCGCTACCGTTCCGGTAAAAGGCGAAGGAATCTCCGCGGCAGCCTTGTCGGTCTCCACTTCGAGAATCGGATCGCCTTCCTTCACGGTATCTCCCACGGCGACCAAGACGCTCAGGACCTCCCCTTCGTGGATTCCCTCTCCTAGGTCCGGCAGTTTAAACGACCTGGGCATAGATCTCTCCTTTCAAGCATTCAGGACTTCTCTGGCGGCCCGGAGGATACGGTCCTTTCCGGGCAAATAAGCCGACTCCCGGCTGAACAGCGGGATATGGACGTCAAAACCGGTCACCCGGGCGATGGGCGCTTCCAGGTAAAAAAAGCTCTTTTCCATGATTCTGGAGACGATCTCGGCGCCAGGACCGAAGCTTCGGGGCGCTTCATGGACGATCACGGCCCGGCCCGTATGTTTGACCGATTCCGCAAACACCTCATGATCCAGGGGGGAGATGGTCAAAAGGTCGATCACTTCCGCCTCCACACCGTCCTCCTCTTTGAGGGTTTCGGCCGCCTCCAGGGTGGGCCGCATCATGGCCCCATAGGAAATCATGGTCAGATCTTTCCCTTGGCGGACTTTCACGGACTTGCCGAGGGGCAGGGTCTCCTCCTCGTCGGGAACCTCCTCTCGAAACGCCCGGTACGTGGCCTTGGGTTCAAAGAAGACCACCGGATCCGGGTCTCGAATGGCGCTTATCAGCAGGGCCCTTGCGTTCCTCGGCCCCGAGGGGATCACCATCTTGAGGCCCGGGGTATGGGCGTAGTAGGTCTCGCGGCTCTCGGAATGGTGTTCCAGGGCCCGGACCCCGCCCCCGTAGGGCGCACGCACCACCAGCGGGACCTGACACAGGCCCTGGGAGCGCAGCCGTAGCCTGGCCGCGTGGCACTCGATTTGATGGAAAGCCTGATAGCTGAATCCCGAGAACTGCATTTCACAGACCGGCCGCAGTCCGTATACGGCCATGCCGATGGACATCCCCACGATACCCGCTTCGGCCAACGGGGTATCCAGGGACCGGTCTTCTCCGAACTCGTCAATGAGCTGGTCGGTCACGCGAAACACCCCGCCGTCCCGGCCCACGTCCTCACCCAGGACGATCACCCGGTCGTCCTTTTCCATCTCCTGCCGGAGCGCCAGGTTGATTGCCTGGACCATGGTCATTTTGGCCATCTTTCACACCCCTTTCCCGTTTCGGTCTTCATCCCCGGCCCGCTTTATTTCCTCCTCCAATTCCTTCCTCTGCGCCTCAAGGTAAGGGGGCCGCTTTGCGTAGACGTGGTCGAACATCCGGAGGGGATCGGTAAACTCCGCCATGAGCCCTTCGGCCCGCTTGACCGCGGACTTGATCTCTTCTTCAATATCGCTTTCCATTTCCTGAATCTTATCGTCCGAGAGCAGGCCCTTGTCGGTCAGGTATTTCCGGAACCGCGGGATGGGGTCGCGTCCCTGCCACGCCGCAACCTCTTCTTCCTTGCGGTATCTCTTGGGATCGTCGGCCGTGGTGTGCATTTTCATCCGGTAGGTAATGCACTCGATCATGGACGGCCCTTCCCCGGACCTTGCCCTCGCTACCGCCTCCTCGGCCGCCGCGTACACGGCCAGCACGTCGTTTCCATCCACCTGAATGCCCGGCATGCCATAGGCCAGCGCCTTTTGGGCCAGGGTCTTGGAACGGGTCTGCTTCTCGCGGGGCGTCGAAATGGCCCAGTGGTTGTTCTGGCACACAAAAATAACCGGGCATTGGTACACCCCGGCGAAGTTCAACCCCTCGTGAAAGTCCCCTTCCGAGGTACCCCCGTCCCCGAAAAAAGCCATGGCCACGTCATCCTTTTTTCTGTACCGCATACCCCAAGCGATGCCCACGGCGTGGAGGACCTGGCTCGCCACCGGGATGGAAACAGGCATGTTGTTCATGGGTCCGTGGCCGTCTTCGCCAACGTTATCCACCGAGGCCGCTTCTGCGTAGCCCGCGAACCCGAGGATCACGCTTTCCATGGACCTTCCCCGCCACAACTCGGCGCCTGTCTCACGAAAGGACGGCACAAACCAGTCGGACGGTCGCAAAAGGGCCACCGCTCCCAAGTGGGCGGCCTCCTGGCCGCTGATGGGCGCAAATGTTCCCATACGCCCCTGGCGCTGGAGACTCAGGAGTCGGTCGTCGAACTTACGTCCCAGAACCATGAAACGGTAGAGTTTCAGGAGCAGGTCCTCGGGGATCTCCGGCTCGAGTTCCTTATCAAGTTCCCCTTCCTCGTTGAGAATCGAAAGGTGATCCACGGCATACGGCAATGCGATCTTTTCCCTAGGCATATAAGGCCCCTTTCTCAGCGTTTTTTTTGTATTTTCAAACAAGGAGGCGACAAATGCAAATGAGGTCAAGACTCTATTTTGCGGAAAAACGGATGGTATTCTTAAATCGATTCGTCCCCATATCAATTCCCCGATCCTCGGGACAACAGGGCCTTCGTTTGCCTCGAAAGTTCCGAAATGTTGAACGGTTTCTGGATAAATCCCTGACATCCCCGTTCGAGAATGCTTTCGGCCTCTCCATCCAGGCCGTAGCCGCTGGAAAGGAGTACACGGATATCGGGGTTGATGACCTTGAGTTCATCGTAGGTCTCCCGTCCACCCATGCCGGGCATAATCATATCCAACACCACCAAGTCGATGATGTTCTTGTTTTCCCGGTACACATCAATGGCTTCTTGGCCCGACTCCGCCGTCAGGACATGATAACCGATGGCTTTCAACATATCCCGGGCCACTTCCGCGACCATACGTTCGTCGTCCGCAATCAGTATGGTTCCCTTTCCCGGCCGTATCTCACGGAACATTTTCCCCTCCTGAACCGCCTCCCGCTCCGAAGCGGGCAAATACAGCATGAAAGAGGCGCCTTGGCTCGGAGCGCTCTCCACCTCGATGTGTCCGCCGTGATTTCTAAGGATTCCGTAGGCCGAAGCCAGGCCCATGCCCGTGCCGTTCCCGAACTCCCGGGTGGTAAAAAAGGGGTCAAAAATGCGCGACTGAACCTCTTTTGTCATGCCGATCCCCGTATCCTTCACCGTTATTTTGACGTACCGGCCGTTTGCCGACCGCCGTTGACCGGCAGGCGTCTCTTTGAGCCAAACATTCTCGGTCTCAAGAAACAATTTGCCGCCCGAGGGCATGGCGTGCCAGGCATTGACAAAAAGATTCAGAAAGGCTTGCTCCAGCTGCCCCCGGTCCAGTTCGACGGTCCAAGGGGACTTCTCCAGTTTCGTTTGAATGGAGATCTCCTTTCGCGTCCGACCGAACAATCTTGAACTTTCAAGCAAAATGTGATTGATGTTCCAGGGTTTCACTTCACATTTGCCACCTCTGGCAAATCCCAGCAACTGTTTGGTCAGGTTTGCACCCCGGCCTACGCACGCCTCAATCCCTTTCAAGTGCTCGGAAAAGGAAGCCGGTTCATTTCCATCCAAACCAAACAGTGACGTGTGCCCCTGGATGGACATCAAAAGATTGTTAAAATCGTGAGCCACGCCAGCGGCCAGCGAGCCGATAGCCTCCATTTTCTGAGCGTGCAAAAGTTGTGCTTCTATTTTTTTCTTTTCCTCTTCCGCCCGTTTCCGTTCACTTTGATCCATCAAAATGCCCTGAAATCCGACAGGTTCTTCATTTTCCATCACCACATCGGCGTACAGGGATACGGGCACACCGACGCCATCCTTTTTGACAACCGTATATTCCATTTCACCAACCGCTTCACCCTCAAACCGCCTTTTGAAATTCGCCCGGGCGCGATCCTGATCCTCAGGCACGATCAGTGAAAAGAGGTTGATTTCTTCCTCCACCGCTTCCTGTTTAAGGCCGAAAAGATCAAAAGCGGTTTGATTGGCAAAAGTGAGCCTCCCCTGTCGGTCGGTCCGAAAGATGCACAGAGGTATGGTTTCCGTGAGCGTCCTGTAGAGGTATTCACTCTTTCTGAGCGCTTCTACCGTGCTTTTTCGTTTCGTCACGTCGTGAAGCGTCATGAGACGCCCCACCGGGCGCTTCCGGGCATCCCGTATGGGCAAAACATGCAGATCAAAATGGCGTTGTGTTCCTTCTGAAATAAACGATGTCTCAGTCTTTATTAGAACGGTCTCATGGGCATAAGATATGAGGTCGGGTACGGATTTAAACGCTTCGCTAGCCGTCCAACCGATGATGTGGGCGTCGATCAGGCCCAGAAGGTGCCGGGCTGCCGGGTTCAGGTATGCGATACGGTGGTGCCGGTCCAGCACCACAATGGCATCTGCCATGTTCTTCAACACGGTTTCATGGGCCACCGGCACCACATCCAGAATCCGTCCCCAAAACATGCCGATTCCCAGAAAAATACCGGTTACGGCAAAAGCGACGGGCGTCGTGTCGATAAGGGGGTACGGGCCGATACGCGACAGATAGACGGCGTTGGATACCCATGGCGCCGCGATACCCACCAGCATCATATCCACCTGTATGCGGTAAAAGCGTCCGGAAGCACGCCATGCGCGAACCAGAACCAGGCTGGCGATCAGGAGCAAGCCGTATGAGAAGGCCACCCATACCCAGAAAAAAAAGGCATAATGATAAACCGCAATGGGTGAAGGGCCGTCAACGTTCAGCACCACGTTTTTCCAAATGAGACCGTGGAAAGCATTGGTCCAAACCAGCATCAGCGTCAATGCCGGTATGACGAAAAGCCATCGCAAACATCGGCCTTTCACCCATCGGTCTTCGCCGCAGTATTGAAGGACAAAAATCAGTAAAGCCGGCGGCACGGTCACGATGCCCAGATACTGGAATTTTGCAACCAACAGTTTGGCGGCCAAATCCGGCATCGCCTTGTGCAGAGCACTAAGCAGCGACCATTCGGCCGCGGCCGTCATCAAGACCAGCAAAGTCCGTGCACCGTGGGTGGTTCGTCTGCGCCAGACATATGCCCCCGCACAAAGGGAAGCAAGGCCCGCAAGGAATTGAGGTAACCAGATGATGAAGGGCGGTGCCATCATTCCGTCCCTGCCTCATGCCGCAGGTTCATGCTCGGAATTTTCATATGACGTTGGCGCGCATGTGGGATTGCTAACACGGAATACAACCTTTTCTCGCAGTCGACCTACCCGGAGTCTTTGTAAACAAATACTCAAATGTTGTCACCATATTTCTTATGAAATAAATGATCTAATGGCCATCCGACCATAAAGGCCGTCTTTTTTTGTTGAAAAATTTCGTTTATTGACAATGTCCTGTTATTTTCATATCGTTCGATCTAATTCCACGTACCTTCAAATAACATTATCTTGCTTCCTGTTTTTTCAAATCGTGGCGATTAGCAAATGGATCTTCCGGTTATTGAACCCCCTATAGCACCCCGTTGGGTGTGGATGGAAGAAGTCACCTACTCCCACATTCCGATCGCCACCCTTATTACGGCTTTTCTTGTCCTCGCTCCCATATTTGAATATATAGGCTACCGCACCAAAGACTCCCGCTATGACCGTCTGGCGAAAAGCATGGTCGTTTTCTGTATGATTCTTTATTCGCCGGGCGCTGCCCTGGGTACCGGAATTCCCATTTTCATCATAGGCATGTGGCCCGAATTCTGGTCCCGCTGGTCAAACCTTTTTTTCTGGCCCCTGATTGTTCAGTTCATATTCTTTCTCCTGGACGTATTCTTTCTTTTTTTCTGCTACTACCTGCCGTGGGACAAAATGCAGAACAGAAAAAGGCTGCATATATTTTTTGGCGTCATGACGGCGATTTTCGGGCTTCTTATTCAGGCTGTGTGGGATGCACTCGGGGCATACATGACCACACCGGGCGCCCCCCTGCCCGCCGTGAATGATCCGGTCGGATGGTCCCCCCAGGCCTTCTTCAACCCCAGTTATCCTTACCTTTTTTTCCATCGTTTTTTTGCCAACATCAGCTGGACCATGCTGTTAATGGGTGGCGTATTTGCACTGAAATATCTGAGGCAGAAGGATGACAAGGAGAAAGCATACTTTGGATTTGTATCGGACCTGACGTTTACCATTGGATTTGTAGCATTCTTCATGATGCCGTTTATCGGGTGGGGATTTGCAAAGGTACTTCAACAAAAGGCGCCGGTCGCGTTTCATTCAATCATGGGGGGGCACGCATCCTCGTTCTTCATGATCAAGATGGGTCTCATCTCCATCATGCTTTTTTTGGGCGGCGGCTATCTTTTCACCCGACACAAGCGCAAATTCATCATTGGCCTGATGACGGCGGGGATCATCAGCTCGTACCTGGTGCTCCAATGGCATCCGGCCCTGGACTGGCTTCCCGGAGGGCCTTTCGTCTGGAGGGTTTCCTACACGGTCCTTTTTCTGGCGTTCCTCATCTATTTATGGATGATGAAGCGGGAAGGGCTTCATAACAGGACCATCTGGAAGTGGGCGATGTTTACCGCCGGGCTGGCGGCTTTTTTCGCATTTACCTTTGGAGGATTCACCCGATCCCGCGCGAGACAACCCTATAATGTATACGAACAACTTGTTAAGGTGGAAGTCCTTCCCCGTGAACTGGACAGAACCCTTCTGTACAAGAAATGTGTCACCTGTCATCATAAAACACCCAAGGATTTTGAACGGTACGGGAAAAAAGACTGGCCTACCCGAGTTGCCATTGAGAGGAAGAGGGACGGCGTCTCCATGAGTGATGAAGAGGCGGAACGCATTACCCGATACCTTAAGGAGCACTATTGATGCATCTTGAATTTCCCATTCTGGGTGCCAAATGGGCCATCGGTTCCATCGCCTTGTTCCATACGGCGGTGGCTTCCATGGCCATCGGCTTCGCCTTTTTTGTCACTGTGGCACAAATCGTTTCATATATCAGAAAGGAAAACCGTTACGATCTATTGGCCAAAAAAGTTCAGTTGATCCATGTATGCATCTACAATATCGGTACGATCAATGCCATAGGCCTCGTATTCTTATTGTCAGGTCTTTTTCCCCAGTTCTGGGCACAGCTTTTTGTCCAGTTTTACTGGTCCATTATTGTGGAAGAATTCCTGTTTTTCCTATTGGCAACGACCATCACCTTTCATTACTTCTTCTGGGACAAGTTATGGGGCCATAAAAAGCTTCATATATTCCTGGGAGCGCTTCTGACACCCCTCTTCTTTCTCCAGTTTTACATCATAAACGGTTTGGGTTCCTTCATGCTCACCCCGGGTTTCGGAGAAGCCGAACTGTCACTCAGAACGGGAGTTCTAGGCTGGGACAAGATGGGATTTTATAATCCGTCCTTCCTGATGCTCACGCTTCACCGCACTCTGGCCAATTTCGCCTATGGCGGCTTCTCAGCCGCGGGGCTGTGCGGTATTTTTCTCTATTTCGCCAAAAAGCCTAAGCTCAAGGAGTTCTATGAGGACGGCGGAAGGCTCGCCTTTCAAATCGCTTTCATGGCATTTCTCTCCCTTCCCGTGGCAGGCTACTTTTACGCCCATGTCCTTAAAAATCATGCCAACGAAGCCTACATGAATCTCATGTGGGGGAGAGGAGATGTTGTGGCCGGCGGCGTCGACTGGTGGTGGCTTAAACATATATGCGTGGCAGCCATGATGGGTATCTGCCTTACCTACTTCCGCAAGACCTCCTCTGCCGACAAGGAGTTCACCATTCCCGCAATTATGGTATATAGCGTCGCGGTTCTGTATTTGATGTTTTATCTGGCCATGGGAATGGTGATGACATGGGCCTTTTTCTGGTTCATGCTGGCATTTGGCGTTGGAGGCGCTTTTCTCTCCGTCCACCTCTTAAAGTATCATGGGGGCTCCGGGAGAGGCGTCTTTCTACTCATAGGCATTCTCTCTTTCACCACCGTGATGCTGGGAGGCTATTCAAGGGAAGCCTCCCGGCCCAGATTCGTGAAGCGAATATCCCATTATGACAAGGTTTTTGTGCCGGAAGAGCGGCAACCCTACCTTATGGTCCATGTGGATCCGGAAGATATCCCGAAGGTAACCCCCAAGGAAAAAGCAAGCGGCCCTGCGAGCCTGATCAGAGAGAACTGCTCCGGGTGCCATACCCTTACCAGGGTAAAAAACTATCCTCTTGATAACTGGCAGGTGATTGTCAGCCAGATGGAGGCGTACGGCCTGAAACTGACGAGGGAGGAAAGCAAGCTTATCACCGCGCATCTTGACTCGGGCAGGCCCTACTGAGCAAGTTAACCGATATGAACGAAAAAACAGAAGAGAAAGAAAATTCCGAGGCTCAGGAACAGGCCGCCCAAGAGAGCAAGGAGGGGGGATCCCCTGAGAAGGCACCTAAATGGGAGTCAGAGTTGGACGTCTATCCCCTTCGGGAACCGTCCGATGACCCGCGCTGGGCTGTGCGGACCGTATGGATCTGGACAGGCTTCGCGATAGCGGCGCTGATATTCATCTTTACCCTTCTTGTCTTGGGTGCCATCTATGATTAAAGGGGCATTCATCTTCCGCCTGAAATTCT
This sequence comes from delta proteobacterium NaphS2, assembly GCA_000179315.1. GTDB lineage: Bacteria > Desulfobacterota > DSM-4660 > Desulfatiglandales > Desulfatiglandaceae > NaphS2. The sequence continues at coordinate 4,854 of ADZZ01000434.1, read as the reverse complement.
GGCTTCACGTCCTGAGGATTTTCGGCCTTCTTTTTGTTTCGGGGATGATATTCATCCAGATTCCTGAACTTCGCTATGACTTCGGCCCGAAAAGGCCCGTTACCATTCCCGATCCCAAAGGACTTTCCGCGGAGAAAATGCCCGGCACCCTTTTTGTTTCCATCAAAGGAACACCTGACTTTGAACGGGCGTTTGTGTATAAAAGATACGGCCTCTCCTACACGTACTTCAACATTAAGCCCTATGGAGAGAGACTCGTGGTCCGAACCTACGAGCCGGTAACGGACGAGTGGAAGAACCTTACCAGGTTCCTTGGAAAGCTCAGGCATTTTGATCACCAGCCGTTCCATTACAGAATTCGGGACATTTATGAGGAGAAATTCGGCGTTACCATCCCGGAGGACGCTTTTTTCCTGGCTCTGGACGATGTTCCTGAATCGAACGGATGGCAGGTCGGGGCTTTTCTTTTTGCCTGTATCCTCTGGGCGGTTATGTTTTACATGTTTTATTTTTACCGGTGGAAAAGAGGATCACACCAAGAACAGGAAAACCAGCCCCGCAATACCCCACAAAGTTAGGGTCCCCGCAGAGAGAATCATACCCAGAAGAGGCGCATAACCCCTGTACTTTTTATAAACACGGACGAAACTCAATTTGAGGAGCAAGATCATCAACAGCATCAGCGCCAGGGTCCCGTGAACCGTACCCCTGGCATCGATTCCCCTTCCGGCTTCGGCCAGACGTCCCATAAGGTCCAAGCATATCCATGAGATCCAGATGAAATACACCAGGAAAACATACCCTCCGATCCGATGCAGGCGTAATATCATTCTGGCATGGGGGTTGGGTTTGTCTTTTTTCCCAAAAATACCCATGGCGGCCCAAAACAGAAAAAGCGCAAGAACAACCAGCCCAAGGGACACATACGTCTTTGTCAATGGATCCATTTGATATCCCCTTTTAACTGAAGGCGTTCAAGGATCTGCCTTCAAACAATCTTATGAAAACAATGATTAAGAATATGAGGGTCATCAGCCCCCAAAAAACACCGGCGTCATGGATGCCCCCCATTTGTCCCTGAGCAGTCCCCATTAGACTTCTACCCATGGCCGTCAGCGGGTTCCACCGGCCAATGATGACGATCCACTTCTGGATAACCGCAGGTGCCGGCATAAGACCTGATATGAAAGCGAGGATAAAAGCGCCCAGGGCGCCGAAAAGATGAACTTCGGAGTTGTTTTTCATCAGGCAGGCGAGCATCATGCCGAGGGCATTGAACAACAACAACGTCGTTATAAACAGCCCGGAGATCTCCAGGATAGCGCCAAAGGTAATACCTGTCCCGTAGAACGCGATGAACAGAACCAGAAGGAATCCCGTCTGAATAAAATCCACCAGGGCCCCGGCAAGCATCATATCCATCTGAATAATCCACAGGGGTAAAGGCAGGACTTTTAACCTTTCATAATGCCCCTCCGTCTTCCTGCGGACGGATGAAACGGCGGCGCCAAAAAAAGTGACGAATATGATGATGAACGAGAGTCCCGATAGCCGTATTTTAAGCGGCATGGCGATGATAACAAAGGGAAGTCCCAGAAGCATGGTAAATCCCAAACGAATGATCAGGCCCCGCCTGTTTGCCAGAAAAGCCGCGGTATCGAGTTGGAATACGTTACCGGGCCTCATTGTTCCAGCATCTCTCCGGTCTTGAGCAAGAAGGCCTCTCGTAAGGTGCTCCCACGGACTTGCAGATCCGAAACCTCCCCCCCATGTGTGACGATCCATTCCATGATGTCAGGAATAAAAGCCAGCTCCTGTTCAATGATGATCGTAATCTCCTTGTCCGATTGATCGAATGATACGACAACTCCTTGGGGTGGAGAAGGGATCTTCACCGAACGACCGAGGGAGACACGCACCTTCTGAAAGGGCGAAAGCTCCTCAATAAACCCTTTTTCGGTTCCGATGGCCAGGATTTTTCCCGAATCCATGAAGGCAAGCCTTGTATTGATTCCCGATATCCAGTCAGGATCGTTTCCCGCCACCCACGTGCTCAATCCATCGGCGGTTCTATTTCGGATCATCTCAGCCATGCGGCCTGTAAACCGGGGGTCCACGCCGGTTGTGGGCTCATCCATGACCAACAATAGCGGGTTATGGCAAAAGGCCTCAATGAGCGCCAGTTTTCTTCTCATGCCATAGGAATATTCCCTCACGGGATCCCGGGCCCTTTCCATCATGTCCGCCATTTCGAACAATTCCTTTAACCGGCGTTCCATGGCGTCCTCAGGCATCTGATATGTCTTTGCGAAAAACCAGGCATTTTCCCATCCTGAGAGGTCTTCCCAGTGGATGGATTTATCCATAACACAACCGATTTTACCTAAATATTCCCTCGAGCCTCCGGCAACATCATACCCCAGTATCCTGAGAGATCCCGAATAACCATCTTCCAGGCCCATGATAAGACGCGTCAATGTGCTTTTGCCGCATCCGTTTCTCCCAAGGAGTGCGAAACACTCTCCTTCATGAACCGTGAGGTTTACCCCCCTTACCCCCTTTCCAGTACCGTATTCCCGGACCAACCCATCCATTTCAATGACATTCATGCCCGTTTTTCACTCCTCATCAAAATGAATGAGCGTATCTTCCGTTACAAGCACCGGACCATCAGGATCGGTATCGGTTATCCTGTAAACAACCACCTTATCCCCTTTTTCCCATTTACCACCGGTCAGCTTTCCTCTCGCAATGTGCTTGTGAAATGGCGGTGCCAGGGGTTTTGTTTTGCAGAGCCGTATTTCCCTTGCTACGGGCAAACCGTCCATACGGACCAACTCCTTTCAGCCGTTTTACTCGGGCTCCGTGACCAGGATATTCGTCTTTGCCATCCTGACGATCGCTTCGCTATTGGAGCCCACCTGGGCCTTATCATTACGGTGATGGCCATAGCGACCCATTACAATCAGGTCGGGATCCGTTTTAACGGAAAGGTTAACGATCTGTTCAATGGTCTTACCCTTCAGAAGACTCGTCTCCGGTGTGATTCCACCCTGAAGGGCCTGTTTCGCTCCGATTTCAAGGAACCTTTGATACAGCTTGCCCAGACCTTCATCGATGAGGTTATCATGGAGTGACTGCTGGTTATTGAGCCCCACATCTTGCTGGCGTTCGGATGAGAGTGCCGTTGCCATGGTATTAAATATCTTCCCATGAAAAAAAGGATCGTAGGCCGAGGCAATGTGCAGGGGCTTGTTCAGTGCTTTTGCCCAGGATACGGACTTGTCAAGCGCATTTAACGCTTCCCCGCTGCCATCCAACCCAACCAGTATACGCTCGCTTGACATCTTTCGCCTCGCGATGAGCACATCACAACCCGCCATCCTTAATACACGAACCGCCGTACTGCCGATCATGCTCTCAGACCAAAAACCAAGGCCCCATGCACCGAGGATAACAAGCCCGGGTTGTCTCTCCTCTAAAATTTCCAAAATTCCTGAATAGTTTTTCCCTTCTCTGTAGACATGTTCTATTTCTATCTTCTTTTCTTCCGCTCTCTTTTCAAAATCCTCAATGTACCCTTTTGAAAGGGCCTTGAAACCGTCATAAATCAGCTCATTGTGTGAATCTCGGATATGTCTGAGATGCGCCTCCTCCTGATATTGTTCAGGAAGATCCGGCTCCATCTCTCTCAAACGATGACTGTGGATCTTTCCGTCGTAAACATGTGCAGCCAGCACCCCGGATCCAAATCTTTCCGAAAGATTGAGGGCGATTTCACCGCCCGTTAGAGAGAACTCCGAACCGTCAATGGCGACAAGAATTTTTTTATACATTTTTTACTCTTTGATAAGCAATCAATCCATGATATTTCAAACGGGAACATTATACAATCAAGTTCATAGCATTATCAATACACACAAAATTATGTCAAGGATGCGTGGATTTAATGTATGTCGCAAAACCCATTTTGGAGGCCTAAAATGAAAGAGTTCGAACCGGCGGAACTGGAACAGTTTGACGGTAAGGAAGACCGACCCGCTTATGTGGTTTACGAAGGAGAGGTCTATGATGTGAGCGCCAGCAAGCGTTGGAAGGGCGGCCTTCACATGAACCGCCATCATGCGGGGAACGATCTGACCACCGACATCCAGGCAGCACCGCACGATCCGGATGTCCTGGAAAGATATCCCCAGGTGGGAACCCTTAAAAAGGCGACTGAAACCGACAGTCAGCTACCGCAAGCCCTTTCGCGTTTTTTGGCGGCGGCACCCTTTTTCAGAAGGCACCCGCACCCCATGACCATTCATTTCCCCATCGCCTTCACCTTTGCCACCTTTGCTTTCACTTTCCTTTATCTGATAACGGGGCTGGAACACTTTGAGATTACGGCATTTTATTGTCTCGGCGCCGCCGTTTTTTTTACGCCGGTCGCCATTGTGACCGGTTTCTACACCTGGTGGGTGAATTACGGGGCACGCTCAATCCAGGCGGTCCGTATGAAACAAAAACTCTCTTTTCTCCTGCTCGCGGTGGAGACGGGTCTTCTTATCTGGCAGTGGAAAAATCCGCACCTTCTTCAAACCCTGAACTGGCAAACATTCCTTTACCTCTTGCTGATACTCTTCATGTTCCTTGTGGTAAGCATGATCGGTTGGTTCGGTGCCTCTCTCACATTTCCCCTGGAAAAAAGGGCTGCCAAAAAAAAGTAGCCAAAGCGCACCGCAGTCCCTTTCCGAAACGTCACCCCTTGATTCCCCGGGAATTCAAAAGCGCCTCTTTATCCACCAACGTCATAAATTCTGGCATCGGGCTCCTTCTCCAGGTAAGGCTTCAAATCCCTCACCACGTCAT
>ADZZ01000435.1 GCA_000179315.1 delta proteobacterium NaphS2 | reverse complement strand
GGTCTGTTGTGAAAAGGACCGGACCTCACGACGGCGCCCGCTATCTTGACCGGTTTTTCAATACCCAGTTTTTTAATCATTTCCTTGCTGCATACAACCACCGCACCCGCCCCATCCGCAATGCCGCAACACTGATGCAATGTCAACGGATAGGCAACCATTCTCGAATTCACAACCTCCTCCACACTGATGTCTCCCTTGAACCATGCATGCGGATTATGGGTGGCATGCTTTCGATTTTTTACGGTGATCATTGCAAGATCTTCAATGGTCGCACCGGTTTCATACATATACCGAGTTGCTCTCATTGAGTATTTAGCGGTCATCACGGCGCCCTGCATGCCCTCTATATCGCCCAGATCCGGGGCGAAAGCAGCGCCGGTTTCACGATGCAGGGTATGGTTTTCAGCCCCTACCGCCAACGAGATATCCGTCAAACCCGTCGACACATCCTTGGCGGCGCAATACACGGCCATCGCGCCGGAAGAACAGGCGCTCTCGACGTTGATGATGGGCAGCGCCCCGCACATGCCGAGATCCTTCAACACCCTCTGCCCCGTAACCATGAAGTTTGTTCCATTGCCGACATATGCGCTTTGAATCACATCCGGTCTATCGATATTTGAGTTTTTCATGGCCTGTAATGCCGCCTGATTTCCCAAAGCATCAAAGTCCACTTTGTGTCTGCCGAAAACAGTTTCCCCCACCCCCGCTACAAAAACCTCTCGCTGTAATTCCATTGCTTACTCCCTATATTGTAGTTATCATGACGATATCTTTTTGAATTTATAACTGGTTATAGGCAGACCATCCCGATTTGTCCTGATTTGACCAGTTGTCAATTCCACTTCTTCATCGCACTTAAAAGATCCGACCTCGCCCTCTAATTGAGCAAATATCCTAATATCTTCCGGAAGGTCAATATAACCGACGGCATAGGGCATTTTCATGCCCGGCGGTCCGATGAAGAGATCAGAAACGGAATACAACTTGCCTTTCGTGGAAAGTGGAACGACATCGAACTCGGTCCCCCAGCAATTCGTGCAGAGATTCAACTTGGGGAAATCAAGCTGACCACATTTTTGGCACTTATACCCTTTTAGATAGGGACCGGATCCATCTTCCGGCACTTCCAACAAGTCCGGATGAAAAAAAGTGATGTCCGGTTCCTTTTGTTTGGCCTTTTTCTTCTTCGCCGATTTTTT
>ADZZ01000436.1 GCA_000179315.1 delta proteobacterium NaphS2 | reverse complement strand
AAGGCCAAACGACAACCTAAAATTGACCCCCTGAGTGGACCTCTGGTAAGAAGGATTGCTAAATATCAATCCTATGCTGGAGGCAGAAAGGAGAATGCTCACGGTGGATCAATACAGCTACATACGGACGGCACATAGGGTTTATGGCAAAGCCATAAAACAAATTGCCCGGGAGACGGGACATTCCAAAAATACAGTTAAGAAGGTTCTTCGGGGAGAATACAGCGGTTATAAGCCAAGGATTGGACAAGCATACCCTGTTTTGGCCCCCTATATTAGAACCATCGACCGATGGTTGAAGGATGATAAGGATCGTCCCAAAAAGCAGCGGCATACGGCGGTGCGGGTTTTTAATCGTCTCAAACAGGAGCATGCTTTTCAAGGATCTGAGACAACTGTCCGGCGATATGTTCGCGAGGCAAAATTGAGATTGGGCGTTAGTGGTCGTGAGGTATTTATACCATCAGATCCACAGACCGGCGTCGAAGCCGAGGTGGACTGGGGAAACTGCATTGCCATTTTAGGGGGTGTCGAAACACGGCTGAAACTCTTTTGCATGCGATCCAAATTTTCCGGAAAGCATTTGGTTCGGTGTTATCCCTGCGAGCGGCAACAGGCCTTTTTTGACGGTCATATAAAAGGGTTCTCATTTTTTGGCGGTGTTTTTCCTGTCCTAATCTATGACAACCTAACAACCGCGGTCCAAAAGATACTGCGTGGGAAAAATCGTGTTCTCCAGGAGTCGTATGACAAGTTCCGGGGGTACTACAATTTTGAGCCCCGGTTCTGCAATCGGGGTCAAGGTCATGAAAAAGGCGGTGTCGAGGGTTTGGTGGGATATGCACGACGCAACTACATGGTTCCTGTTCCAAAGT
>ADZZ01000437.1 GCA_000179315.1 delta proteobacterium NaphS2 | reverse complement strand
TCTTTGACAGGTAGTTTTCACTCATACCTTTCAAGAACTCTGATAAATAACGGATCTATCACCGCGCTGTTTCAGGTCCTCATAAAGCTTTCTAAAGAGGAGGGAAAACATAAGCCTCACCTTGTCGGTCTGCTTTTTACGCTGATATTTTTGTAGATGCGCTCCTGATTAAACGCTTTTAATTGCTGCAACGCATCTCCCACACGGCCACTGAAATTCAGGCTGGCCCGTTCCAGGCTGTTTACCACAAGGTCCTCCACAAGATTATAGACGATGGTACCGTTGCTGTCGCCCAAAACGGCACTGCAGCCATTGGGAATATCTTTTCTTTGGATCAGGCCCAGTCGAATGGCATCTTCGATATCGCGACCGATATAGCTGATGGTGTCGGCCATTCTGACCACGCAGCCTTCCAGCGTCATGGGAACCACATCAACGGACGGATCTTGAGATTTCCTTTCCATTTCTTCAACCAGATCCTTAAACCCTTTTCCCTTTCGCGGTCTCAAAAATTGAGAATGAAGTTCCCCATCATGGCAGAAGATACCATCAAGCACCTGCAGGGAAAGGTTGCATCCGCGACCTTTTTTCTCGATTTTCTCCAAAAATCTTACACTCTGAATGTTATGAAAAAAGCGACCCATACCATGGGACTCACACAGTTCGGAAAGGAAACGTTCTCCATCATGACCGAAGGGCGTATGGCCAATATCATGGCCCAGAGCAATGGCCTCCGTCAAATCTTCATTGAGTCTCAAAAGGCGGGATATGGTCCTGGCAATTTTGCTGACCAGTTGCACATGCAACACCCGATGGGTGATATGATCATTCTTGATAAGATAGAAAACCTGCGTTTTGTCGATATATCTGGAATAGGCCATGGAATGAAGAATTCTGTCCGTGTCCAGAGAAAAGTTTTGCCTGTGCCCGATCAGAATCCGATTTTCCGCTCTCCTTCTTACGGCATCACGGCTTAAACACGCCCACTGAGAGAGGACTTGCGTTTCTCTTTCGTCCAGTTTGCGCTTGATTTCCAAAAGCCGCTTTTCATTGGTCGCTCCGCTCCCTTTAGTGTTCATTTTCCAAAACCTTTTTAAACCACCTTAATGGGCAAATAATTTCTTTATATGATTATGGTGTGGCATTTTTGATAAAACTTTTTTGTTGCAAAAAAAAACCGCTAATAGTATAAATTCAAGTTTATTAAATTCAGGAATCGCCAGTGGTAAACAACGGGACGGGCGTACATATTCGTCCCCACGGGCGTACTCAAAGGATCCGTAAAGGCTGTTTTGCGATCATACCAAGACGGTCAACTTAGCTCAAGGGCATAATCGTTTCAGTGTCCTAACAACACAGTCCCGGATTATTGCCAGGTGCCGCTTTAACCGCATTTCAAGCAGTAAAGTGCTACAAAACGCGCGAGTGCAGGTGCAACGTATTCCGGGCCGAGGTAAAACCGGCATAGAGGTCAAAGAAAGACCTCGAAAAAGGAGGAAAAAATGTCAGCTATCAACATGAAGCAACTTCTGGAAGCAGGGGTCCATTTCGGGCACCAGACGAGGCGCTGGAACCCCAAGATGAAACCCTACATCTTTGGAGCACGAAACGGAATTCACATCATTGATCTGCAAAAGACCGTCAGGCTTTTTAAAACCGCCTATGATTTTGTGGTGAAAACCGTTGCCGACGGTTATCCGGTTCTTTTTGTGGGAACCAAAAAACAGGGACATGATGCCGTCATAGAAGAGAGTGAACGATGCGGGATGTTTTTCATGGTCAATCGCTGGTTGGGCGGGACCCTGACCAATTTTCAAACCATTAAACAAAGCATCAAGCGGCTGAAAGATCTTGAAAAGATGAAAGAGGACGGCTCTATTGCGCGTTATACCAAGAAAGAAGTCCTCCAAATGGAAAAAGAGCTTTCAAAACTCGAAAAAAACTTGGGCGGCATCAAAAACATGGATGAACTTCCGGGAGCCGTTTTCGTCATTGATCCCAAAAGAGAAAAAATTGCCGTGAAGGAGGCCCGAAAGCTTGGCATCCCTGTGGTTGCCATTGCCGATTCCAATTGTGACCCGGACGATATCGACCTGATCATCCCAGGAAATGACGATGCGATTCGAGCCATCAGGCTCATCACCTCAAAAATAGCCGATGCCTGCATTGAGGGCCATGCCATCGCCGAACAGCGTCTTCGGGCCGAAGATGCGGCGAAAAAAGAAAAGGAAGCGGCCTCTGTGGAGGAGAAACCTGAAGCCTCCGCCGGCGAGGACGGCGGTCCCGAGGTCATCATCCTGCCGAAGACAGAAAGCGCCTCCGTTGATTCCGATGCGCCGGCTGCCTCCGAAGACAACCAAACCAGTTAATTAAGGGAGATTGAAATTGGCTATATCCGCTACATTAATCAAAGAGTTAAGAGAGAAAACGGGCGTGGGCATCATGGATTGCAAGGCCGCGCTTACCGAATGCGACGGCGACCTCGATAAGGCAGTGGATCATTTGAGAAAAAAAGGGATTGCAACTGCCAAAAAACGTGGCGGGAGGGAAACGTCTCAAGGTCAGGTTCAGGCCTATATCCATGCCGGCGGCAAAATCGGCGTTCTCGTCGAGGCAAACTGTGAAACGGATTTCACTGGAAAAACGGATGACTTCTCATCCTTTGTAAAAGATATTGCAATGCAGATTGCAGCGACCAATCCCATTGCCATCGATAGGGAAGGTGTGCCGCAGGATGTGCTGGAAAAAGAAAAGGAGATTTACGCCACCCAGGCTAAAGATTCGGGGAAGCCTGAAAAGGTTATTGAAAAGATCGTGGAAGGAAAACTGAAGAAATTTTTCTCCGAAGCCTGCCTGCTGGAACAGCCTTTTGTTAAGAATTCGGATATCACCGTTCAGGATTTGATGAACGAA
>ADZZ01000438.1 GCA_000179315.1 delta proteobacterium NaphS2 | reverse complement strand
TCACGGCTTTCAAATATTTTCAGGCAGGGCCTCAACCAGATCAAGCCGTCGTTTCACAAAACTTTTGTCGCGTCCTATCCGGGCTGCGATATGGGAGAGGCTGCACCCGAACCGCCGATGTAATTCCTGAAGCAAAACCGACTGCTCAATGGCTTCCCATTGCCGTTCATTGGTTTTGGCCAAAAGCGAAAACATGGCATTTTGTTCGTTTTCTTCTGATAAATGGACACATATTTGGTCCTTTCCGCAGGCACGAAGCGCTCGAACACGCAAGTACCCATCAACCAGAATCAGTTTGTCTTTCTCTGTAACAACCAGGGCCGGAACGATTTGCCCGTAAGTTTCGATGGAATCCCGCAATTGCTTTAAAGCCTGGTGGTTCATGATCCGGCAATGAGCGTAGCGCAATTCCAGCAGATGAATATCAACTGTTCGGGTTGATCCCACGTCCTTTCTCCCGAATGATTTCCTGTACGGTTTCTCCAAGACTGAACCATCCCCCGTTCCGGACTTCCTTCACAGGTTTCACGATCACTGGACGATCCGGAAGGGAAAGCACCTGAAACACACGGCCGTCAAATCCAATCAGGTCCTTGTCCAGCAAGCGATTACGGGCATTGATATATTGATCTGCATCCACCCTTAGAATCCGGCAGATTTTGTCGTAGCCGTAATAAGACAGCCCGTTTTTGTCAGATACCACCACCAGAAAAATGTAGAGCAGCAGTTCAATATGACTCAGGCTCTCCCAAAAACCCTTTCGCAAAAAGCGATGTTCAATAAAGGCAAAACCGCCGGCGATTTTGCGTATTCGTTTTGGAAAAAGAGGCTTTTTAACCATCATGTGAACACCTCCGGAACAGTTTGTGGATGATTGCCGTAGCCTCGGCGGGGAAAATCTTTCACAATAACACCCCATGAGCCGCAAAAACGGCATCTCGGACCCACGCCGGACCACCTGGAGGGCACCTTATCACCG
>ADZZ01000439.1 GCA_000179315.1 delta proteobacterium NaphS2 | reverse complement strand
TCATGCATGTCAGTTTGTCGGAGAACATTTTCAAGGACTTCAGTAGCGGCAAAGGGGGTGGCATCATGCAGTTCTGCCGGGAGATGCTGCTCCAAAAAGGCCGGGAAATGACCATGTCCGAGGTGGCCCGGTGGATGGTTAAAGAAGGGATTGCGACGGCAAATCATCCGAAAAGTTTGGTCAAACAGAAAGAGAAAGCCGCAAACACAGGTACAAATCCAGCCATTAAAATCGATTTGCGTCGTTATTTGCGAACCGATCATCCTGAGTTATGCAGGCGGGGCATATCGGCCACCACCTGTCGATACCTGGGGTGTGGGTTTCTCCCCCGGCGGTCATGGGCGAAGACAGGTTCACCGCTTAACTCGCGGCTGGTGTTTCAGGTCCGTGGTGTAAGAGAAAATGGCCAGGGTCTTCAACCGGTGATTCTCACCCATACGGGACGAGCACTGAGTATGGAACAAGAAGAGCTCAATGGAAAATACTGGAGTTATCCGTTTAAGAAAGCCTGGGAGATCTACAACCAGGATAACATCCTGCTGGATGAAGCGGCACTGGGTCAAACAAATATGTTCGGCTTGATCCTGACAGAAGGATTTTTCGACGTAGCAAAGCTTGTGGAGGCCGGTTGCCGCAATGCCGTGGCGCTAATGGGAAATGCCATCTCCTTGGGGCAGATCGAGCGGTTGGTGTGGATCCGTTCCCGGGTTCGGTTTCCTCGCATCCTGTTGTTTTTGGACCGTGATCCGGCGGGGAAAACTGGGGCTTTGCAGGTACGGGAAAGGCTCTTTCACCACGGTTTTCCCGTCACTGTATTTGACTGGGAACAGTTGGTGTCTTTCAATGGTGAGAAACCCAAGCCCATTCCGGAATCCATAAAGGACCCGGCGGACATGTCGGTGGAACAGATTCAAACACTACGCAGGCACGGGATATTTTGAAAACAGGATGAAGGAGGAAACATGAACATGTCACTGGCTGAAATGGAAAAGCATCTCAAACCCTCCGGCTCCATGGTATGATCGCCACCCTGGAGACCCGAATCGTCCAGGCCAATCAGGCGCTTCTTTTACTGAGGTCTTTGCCTGTCTGATCCAGACGACTGGATACCGAAAAGTCGCCTTACACAACGCGCT
>ADZZ01000440.1 GCA_000179315.1 delta proteobacterium NaphS2 | reverse complement strand
GGCCCATTTTTACGAACATTACCAAAAAAGCAACCGGTCTGTTCGAGACCGCATGCTGGAAAATCCCTTTCTTTTCATAAAGGTTCAAAATGAAAGAATCCAATCCGAACAGGCCAAGGAGATTCATGACGGACCGGAAGACAAACTGATTCTGGTTGATGGGTACTTGCGTGTTCGAGCGCTTCGTGCCTGCGGAAAGGACCAAATATGTGTCCATTTATCAGAAGAAAACGAACAAAATGCCATGTTTTCGCTTTTGGCCAAAACCAATGAACGGCAATGGGAAGCCATTGAGCAGTCGGTTTTGCTTCAGGAATTACATCGGCGGTTCGGGTGCAGCCTCTCCCATATCGCAGCCCGGATAGGACGCGACAAAAGTTTTGTGAAACGACGGCTTGATCTGGTTGAGGCCCTGCCTGAAAATATTTTGAAAGCCGTGATTTCAGGAACGCTTTCAACCTGGAGTGCCAGCCGTGTCATGGCGCCGTTGGCGCGCGCCAACATTAAAGACGCACAAAAACTGATGGCCCACCTGGAAAATGAACCTTTATCCACGAGGGAACTGGCCCATTTTTACGAACATTACCAAAAAAGCAACCGGTC
>ADZZ01000441.1 GCA_000179315.1 delta proteobacterium NaphS2 | reverse complement strand
CGATACCTTTTGCCGACCGATTTTGTGCCCCATAACCTGCAAAGCTCTCGACAGCTGCCTCGTGCTTTTGCATGTCCAGCGCAGTGGCGATTCGGGATCGCCTCGGGTGGTTGGTTCAACCATCCCTTCCAAGTCACGAAGGATGATCGGGTTGACCTTGGTAATAGGTTTTCGACCACCCCCTCTGGCCCGTGTTCGATTGGTAGCAGGCTTTGCAGCATTTGACGGTTCAATTTCTTTGAGGCCCTGATAAATAGTTGTTCTTGAAAGGCCTGTAGCCTTGGAAACAGCTGATATACCACCACGACCAAGAGATTTTGCCTCTGCGGCAGCCCACAGGCGACGGCCTTTTTCATCAAGAATTGGAAGGAGCGTATTAAACTTTTCATTCACTATCGGTTCGATTTTATTTTCCATAAATTACCGATAGCATAATGACGCTATTTGTTCAAGTTATTTATGGACAGATTCTTATCATCCTTCAACCATCGGTCGATGGTTCTAATATAGGGGGCCAAAACAGGGTATGCTTGTCCAATCCTTGGCTTATAACCGCTGTATTCTCCCCGAAGAACCTTCTTAACTGTATTTTTGGAATGTCCCGTCTCCCGGGCAATTTGTTTTATGGCTTTGCCATAAACCCTATGTGCCGTCCGTATGTAGCTGTATTGATCCACCGTGAGCATTCTCCTTTCTGCCTCCAGCATAGGATTGATATTTAGCAATCCTTCTTACCAGAGGTCCACTCAGGGGGGTCAATTTTAGGTTGTCGTTTTGGCCTTTAGGGGGTCAGTTTTAGGTTAGCGAAACCATTTTCAGATTGATCAAGCCAGTCATGGCTGATCAAACCCTAAAAAGATCAGCCAAAGCCCTCGATAAGAAAGCAGAGATCTTCAATGCACTGCGAGAGGCGCTCCGCATCGCACTTCCAGAAGGAAAAAATGGCCTCAATGATGATGGCGATGATACGGATATGAAAACGATCAAGGAAAAGGTAGCAGCGTTCCAGGAAAAATTAAAATCTGAAGAAACCTTGTCAAAGAGAGATGAATACAAAAAGATGATTCAGCAGATAGATACATATTGGGATAAGCTCTTCGCAGATCCCATCTCTGTTCATACCGCTACTGGAGAACAACTTATCCAGCCCCAACGAACCAACAATATTCTGGAGCGCTTTTTCAGGGATCTCAAAAGAAAATACCGCAAAAAAACAGGGACAATTTCTTTGACTCAAGTTTGACAGTTAGAAAATTATTATTTTGCTATTTCAGCTAGTTAAAAGACACACGGATTTTGTTGGCACTACCATCTGACTTTTCCGGTATAGGCTCGACGTCCCGTATTGTAGGCGGCATGGCAACCCCAACAGCCTGGAAAACTTTGCCGCAGACTCCCTTGCTCTGGCTTCTGATAGCAAGCCGCCTGCCGTTTTCTTCGATGGTGACGGTCTGTAAAGACTTCAGGTCTTGCTTTATTTCCGCCCATTCGAAACGGTGGCCGGCTTTAACAAGCCTTTGATCCAGTTCCTTTCGAAGTACCAGCGCCAGAAAACTGCAAAATACGTGACCGCGGATCGTCTGATCCTTCTGATGAAATATGGGACGGGTATCCAGCAGTGATTTGACGTCTCGAAAAACCCTTTCGACACGCCACAACTCCTTGTACTTTAGTGCCACCTTTTCGGGCGAAAGATCCGTGTTTGTCTGCAGTACCCATTTGCCGTCAAAACGCGCTTCATACGTCACTCGTTTTTCATCGATACGGGCACTGTCCTTCTCGACCTTCAAATACTTCCGGAACCCCTTGTTGCCAACAAGGCTTTTGGGTCCCTTTTTGAGTTTTTCAGTGAGCGCCTTGACGATGGCTTCGCGGTCAGCGGCATCTTTTCGCTGCTGGCGAGGGTTCTGGCAAATGATGTATCGACAACCATCTATTTGAACCTGTTTGACTTTGAGCGGCTCCCGCTTTTTCGGATCGCTGCTTTCAGTGCGAACCTCTTTGTAACGACCGGGATGGGACAAAACGCGATCTCGAATCTTTTTCACTTTTCG
>ADZZ01000442.1 GCA_000179315.1 delta proteobacterium NaphS2 | reverse complement strand
TGGCCACCCAAAATCCCCCACTTGTGGCCACTCAAAATCCCCCACCCAGCCAGTCTGATTTCCAGTAGAGATTGCTGAAAAAGGCGACAGAACGTAACTACTCCCATTTGTGAAATCCACGAATGGGGGAAGGAAGGATGAACGTTTGAAGCCGAATTTGAAAGCAACAGTCATAACATTACTGGAAAAGGGACTCAGTCAACGCGAGATCAACCGGAAGACCGGGATCAACCGAAAAACCATCCGGAGATATGCTCAGCTGCATCATCGGGCAATTTTTGAAGAAACTGAGTCTTCAATCTACCCCACTTTAGAAGGGGTGGACACCGGGTCTTCGGTTCTTCCTGTTCAAAATCCCCCACCCCGGCCACCGGCTTTGGAGAACCCTCCGAAGAATGGTTCGGCCTGCGAACCGCATCGAAAGTGGATTGAAGAACAACTGAGGCTGGGTCGAAACGCCATGGCCATCTACCAGGACCTGGTGGAACTGTTCGCATTCACGCATCAATACAACAGCGTAAAGCGGTTCGTTCGAAGACTCAAAAAAAAGGACCCGCGTCAGTTTGACCGACTTGAATTTCTTCCCGGAGAAGAGGCCCAGGTTGACTATGGAACAGGAGCGCCGACGCTTCATGACAGCGGAAAACATCGCYGGCCTCGCTTGTTTGTCATGGTGTTGAAATATTCCGGGCGGGCCTTCCGGAAAGTGGTGTGGAAATCGAGCAAGGAAACATGGTGCAGGCTGCATGAGGAAGCATTCCGGTATTTTGGCGGATGCCCGGGATATGTAGCCTTGGATAACCTTAAGGAAGGCGTGATCAAGCCTGATATTTATGATCCCGAGCTTAATACGTTATATGCCGCGATGTTGTCTCATTACGACGTTGCGGCAGACCCGGCAAGGGTGAAGGATCCGAACCGAAAAGGGACGGTGGAAAACGGGGTTAAGTACACAC
>ADZZ01000443.1 GCA_000179315.1 delta proteobacterium NaphS2 | reverse complement strand
ATCTCAATTTTGCCTCGCGAACATATCGCCGGACAGTTGTCTCAGATCCTTGAAAAGCATGCTCCTGTTTGAGACGATTAAAAACCCGCACCGCCGTATGCCGCTGCTTTTTGGGACGATCCTTATCATCCTTCAACCATCGGTCGATGGTTCTAATATAGGGGGCCAAAACAGGGTATGCTTGTCCAATCCTTGGCTTATAACCGCTGTATTCTCCCCGAAGAACCTTCTTAACTGTATTTTTGGAATGTCCCGTCTCCCGGGCAATTTGTTTTATGGCTTTGCCATAAACCCTATGTGCCGTCCGTATGTAGCTGTATTGATCCACCGTGAGCATTCTCCTTTCTGCCTCCAGCATAGGATTGATATTTAGCAATCCTTCTTACCAGAGGTCCACTCAGGGGGGTCAATTTTAGGTTGTCGTTTTGGCCTTTAGGGGGTCAGTTTTAGGTTAGCGAAACCAGCCCATATTCTTTTGTCCTTCTCAGACAAGTGGGCAACCATCAACTGGAACCTTTGTTTAACCTGATTAATCAGGGCTTCCTTCTGTTGAGTTTCCATGCAGTTGACTGTAGTATGGAATTAGAGTAAAAGTCAACAGATTTGTACATGTTATTTTAACTTACTGACTACGATCAATACATCCTTCGTGGAACGTAACAACGGCACCGTTCGGCATATGGATGCACGTTGCAGCCGGAAAACCTACAGATTTTCAAAGAACAGTAAAAACCACAAGCGCCAGCTCGAATTGTCCGTGGCTTATTACAACCTCTGTTTGCCACATAAAACGCTGACCAAAAGGTACGGAAGTCCAACGTCACCCTTCATGTCGGCAGGCCTCACTGATCATATTTGGACCATGGGTGAGTTACTACGGACGCAACCCAAAATACCGTGTACCTAAAAGGGACCACGACCAAACTGACGGGGGTCCTTATTTTTGAGCCTTCGAACGAACCGCTTTACGCTGTTGTTTGATGCGTGAATGCGAACAGCTCCACCAGGTCCTGGTAGATGGCCATGGCGTTTCGCCCCAGCCTCAGTTGTTCTTTAATCCACTTTCGATGCGGTTCGCAGGCCGAACCGTTCTTCGGAGGGTTCTCCAAAGCCGGTGGCCGGGGTGGGGCATTTTGAACAGGAAGAACAGAAGAGCCGGTGGCCGCCCCTTCTAAAGTAGGGTAGTTTGAATGCTCAGTTTCTTTGAAAATTGCCCGATGATGCAGCTGAGCATATCTCCGGATGGTTTTTCGGTTGATTTCGGTCTTCCGGTTGATCTCGCGTTGACTGAGTCTCTTTTCCAGTAATGTTATGACTGTTGCTTTCAAATTCGGCTTCAAAACGTTCATCCTTCCTTTCCCCCATTCGTGGATTTCACAAACGGGAGTAGTTACGTTCTGTCGCCTTTTTTAGCAATATCTACTGGAAATTTGATCTCACCAGGTGGGGTATTTTGGGGTGGCCACAAGTGGGGTACTTTGGGTGGCCATCAGGGGAGACCATAGGCACAGTCACAGTGCACCATCCACCCGAGGGAAAAGACAGATGAAAGGGCCATTTCAATTGAAAAAGGGGCCTCCGGCAGAGTGGTCCGATCGGATTAAGCGATTTTCGTTTTAACACCCTTTATTAGCGACAGGGTTTCGGGAAAATTCAACATGCCTGCACTTTCTGATCTGATTGCTGAAAATGCCAAGCTGCAACCTGGTTAGCTGTTCTTTTCACAAAACCACCATGTACCCCATCCATTGCAGCAATCATATTGCTCTCGGTCGTATGATGTTGTAGGCTTATCATAACCTTATTGCCGACTCCGCTCTGCGGTGTCGGCAATGCCCGAGCTCAGCGGAAACCGTCCAAGCATCCGTTTTATAAAATTATTGAGAAAGAAAAGGACTTACATGGAAGAAGGGTAGCCCATGAAAAGGTTTGGTTGAAATTTTTGTCAAGGTATGCCAAAGTCCTTGCATCGTATTGTGAGTTTAAACGGCGTTTCAATGAAAGGAGCCAAAGAGGAATGGGATTTCCACATCTTTTTTCCCCTATCACCGTTCAGAATATGGCGCTTAGAAATCGGATTGTTATGACGGCCATGCATCTGGGCTATACGCCAAAGGGAAAAGTCACAGACCAGCTCGTCAATTTTTATGCCGAAAGAGCCCAAGGCGGTGTGGGTCTCATTATTGTCGGGGGATGCCCCATCGATGAAACAGGTGGCATGGTAGGGATGATTGCCCTTCAAAATGACCGGTTCATTCCCGGCTTAAAACGGCTGACCAACTCGGTGAAGGAACACGGCGCCAAAATAGCGGCTCAACTTTACCAGGCAGGGCGTTATACCCATTCCGCCATGATTGGGGGTCAAAAGCCGATCTCCGCTTCGGCTGTTCGTTCCAGGCTGACAGGAGAAACCCCAAGGGCGCTCGCCCTCGGGGAGATTCCGAAAGTTCAGGACAAATTTGCCGAGGCGGCGGTGAGGGCTCGCACCGCAGGATTTGATGCCGTTGAAATCCTCGGAAGCGCCGGATACTTGATCAGCCAGTTTTTATCGCCCATTACCAATCTTCGAAAGGATGAATACGGTGGCTCCTTTGAAAACCGTATGCGCTTCGGTCTTGAAACCATTGCCAAGGTGCGAAACGCCGTGGGTTCAGATTACCCCGTTTTATTGCGGATAGCCGGAAATGACTTCATGGAAGGGAGTAATACCAACCTTGAAGCGAGGCAATTTGCTGCGGCTGCTGAAAAAGCGGGCGTCGATCTCTTCGATGTGACGGGTGGATGGCATGAAACAAGGGTGCCGCAACTTACCATGGGTGTTCCCAGAAAAGCCTACGTCTACCTGGCCAGAGGAATTCGCTCCGCTGTATCGGCACCGGTCATCTCCAGCAACCGTATCAATGATCCTGAGACTGCCGAGCAGGTCCTTCGTTCCGACGGTGCTGATCTGGTCACCATGGCCCGAGGGCTGCTTGCGGATCCTCAACTTCCCAACAAGGCCCGCTCCGGAAAATCCCGGCTTATCTACCATTGTGTGGCCTGCAACCAGGGTTGTTTTGATTTCATTTTTCAGGGACGGCCCGCCGCCTGCCTGGTTAACCCGCGGGCCGGACGGGAAGCTGAACTGAAAATCACGCCTGCTCCTAAACCCCTCAAAATAATTGTCGTGGGGGGCGGACCGGCCGGCATGGCCTTGGCATGTACTGCAAAAGACCGGGGCCACCATGTGGTCCTCATGGAAAAAAGCAACAGGCTCGGTGGCCAGGTTCTTCTAAATCATCTTATACCCGGACGGGAAGAGCTGCAAACGGCCGCCATCGACCTGATTCACAATCTGCAGGAAAAGGGCGTCGAGACGCTTCTTGAAAAAATGGCTACACCGGATGGCGTTGTTTCCATGGCGCCGGATGCGGTAGTGATTGCCACTGGCGCCCAGCCTATAAAACCCAATATCGACGGCATCGATGGGAATAACGTAATTCTAGCCTGGGAACTGCTGGAAAAAAATTCAGAAACAGGCGAAAAAGTCGTCATTTTAGGTGGAAATGCCGTTGGCCTTGAAACGGCATTGTTTCTTGCAAACCAAGGAACTCTTTCTCCCGAAGTGTTACACTTTCTCATGAAAAACCGGGCCGAATCGTGTGAGACTTTATTGGAATTGCTTGATAAGGGAAACAAACAAGTTACCGTGGTTGAAATGACCCGTAAGATTGGGGCTGATGTGGGTGTGTCCACCCGCTGGACCCTTATGGCTGAATTGAAACGGCTCGGCGTAAAAATTGTAACTCAAACCAAAGGGGTAGGGATTACACCTGAGGGTCTCGCGGTGGAAGATGCGCAGGGTTCAGGGCTTGTCGTTGCGGACACTGTTGTGCTTGCGGCAGGGTCACAAAGTGACGACGAACTTGCCAATGCGCTTCAAGGTCGTATCTCTGAAGTCCATGTGATCGGAGATGCCAAAAAACCGCGAAACATTCTCACTGCCATCCGTGAGGGATTTCAACTGGGGCTTACACTGTAAGGACTTAAACAATGACCCAGGTCATTTCCATTTCCAATCAAAAAGGGGGCGTGGGGAAAACAACCACCGCCGTAAACTTATCCGCTGCTCTTGCTGCTGGAGAAAAAACCTGCCTTCTCATTGATTGCGATCCACAAGGAAACGCCACAACCGGGCTTGGGGTGGATATCGCTGACCTTTCCCATGGCCTTTACGATATACTCATGGGCACCGCACCTGTCGAAACAGCCCTTACCGAGACTGCACTTCCTCACCTTCATCTTCTTGGTGCAACCCGTGAACTCATCGGCGCAGAGGTTGAGATGGCTTCCATGAGTTCAAAGGAGTTCCTCCTCAAAAAGCCCATAGCGATGCTTCGTAAACGCTATGATTATATTTTCATTGATTGTCCTCCCTCACTTGGCTTTCTCACCATTAACGCCTTGACAGCGTCCGCCTCTGTTTTGGTGCCCTTGCAATGCGAGTATTATGCTCTGGAAGGACTGAGCAAGCTGCTGACTACCGTTAAAGCTGTAAAAAAAAGACTCAATCCCGTACTTAGGCGCGTTGATATTCTGTTGACCATGCATGACAAGCGAAATAATCTCTCTCGGCAGGTTGAACAAGAGGCACGTGGACTTTTCAATGAACGGGTGTTGAAAACCGTTATTCCCAGAAATGTTCGACTAAGCGAGGCACCCAGCTACGGTAAGCCCATCATTCTTTATGATATACGGTCCCCTGGCGCACAAAGCTACCTAGCTCTGGCGCGTGAAATAGTTGAAAGCGAGAAAAGACTATGACCAAACGAAAGGCTCTTGGAAAAGGTCTGTCTGCCTTGATTCCTGATGGACACGGTCTGGACGAAAAAGAGGAGCAGTTTTTCCTCTGCCCCGTTGCAGCCATTGAACCCAATCCGAACCAGCCTCGGCAACGGTTTCCGGCCCTTGAACTGGAGGAAATGGCTGTTTCCGTACGTGAAAAGGGTATCCTGACTCCGCTTCTGGTAAACAAGACTGGAGACGGGTATCAGCTCATTGCCGGGGAAAGACGATGGCGGGCCGCCCAAATGGCGGGCCTTGAACGGGTTCCGGTTGTTGTAAAAGATGTAACGCCTTCCGAATCCCTTGAGCTGGCCCTCATCGAAAACATTCAGAGGAAGGACCTTAACCCCATTGAAGAAGCCATGGCTTGCCAGAAATTGATGGAAGATACGGCATGTACCCAGGAGATGTTATCACGTCGGCTAGGCAAAGACCGTTCTACCATCGCCAACCTTCTTCGACTTTTAAACTTGCCGAAAGCTATTCAACAGGACGTGATTGAAAATCGCCTCAGCATGGGACACGCAAGGTTGCTGGCAGGGATATCCGAAAAGGACCAGCAGCGGTTACTGCGAGATGCCATTATCAAGAGAGGATTATCAGTGAGGCAGGCTGAGGCTTTGGCCAGGAAACTTAAAAAAGTGCCAAAACCCAAGAAAGTCTTGTCTAAGGAGGACCCCTATATCCATTCACTCTCGGAAAATCTCAAGCGAAGTCTGGGAACCAAGGTCGAAATCAAAAAGGAAGGAAAGCGGGGCCAGATTCTTCTCTATTTCTATTCCGATGAGGAGCTGGACCGATTGGTGGAATTTCTAACCTAAAGCCTCACTTTTTCGCTGTTTCCATTTTCTTTCTTCACCTCTGACCAGCCTTGTTATGTTTTCAGCATGTCTGAGGTAAATAAAAACTGCCAGGATAACCGATGCCAGGACTACTGGTTTGGGTTGCTGGAAAAACGCCAGAAATATGGGAATAGAACCCGCTGAAACCATGGAGCCAAGGGATATGAAATCCCATTTCAAAACAACCAGGACAAAAACCAGAACACCCATTAAGCAACTTATGGGCGAGAGCGCCAGATAAACGCCCAGAGCCGTTGCGACACCTTTGCCGCCCTTAAATCCCATAAAAACTGAGAATTGATGCCCCAGAAGCGGGCAAAGGGTAACCATCGCCAAGGCGATCTGGCCCCAAATATCGCCCTCCTTACAGTAGGTGGCCGAAAAAACCAGAACTGGGACCAGGCCTTTTGACACATCAAGAGCCAGGGTCAGAAGTCCCCATTTGAGTCCCAGCTCCCGCGCCACATTCGTAGCACCGATATTCCGGCTTCCTTGTTTTGTAATGTCGATTTGGGCGACGATTCTTGCGATGATTTTTCCAAAAGGTACCGCACCCAGAACATAGGCGCCAAAAGCGAAATAGAGTGTTTGACTGAGCATGTATGTCCCCTGTTTTTCCTTTCAAAGATCACGATTTTCGGTGTTTCCAGAGAGCCCTGCCGCATCTTGTTAACCAGGCTGTCGACATGGTGGAGGAAATGGTCAAAGAGATGGATGAACATGTGTGAAAAAACGGGTGTGCTGCTCCGCAATATAATCACAATGAAA
>ADZZ01000444.1 GCA_000179315.1 delta proteobacterium NaphS2 | reverse complement strand
AGCATCATCTGCGCCCGGCATGACGGAATGCCCTCATAAAGATAGCGCAGTTTTGAGCGATCACCGCCGGTACAGGGGTTTGCGCAGGTGGATGGTTCCGCAAGGGCGCCGGCCATTCCCATAACGGCCGCGACACCCTGGGTTGACTCTTCTCCCCCGACAATACAGACGTTGGCTGGGGCCTTCCCTTCCACCACGGCAACCGCCGCGGCGGAACAACCGGCAAAACCGCATCCGCCACAATTGGCGCCCGCCAGGCAGTCCTCCACCTGGGCGATTCTCGGGTCCTCATAAACATAAAAAATCTTGGATGCAAGGCTTAAAACAATACCCAACACCGCTCCCAGTCCACACATGACAAGCAAGGCTGGAACCATTACAAAATCCTCCATATCATCGATAGATAAGGGCGCACAAGAAGCCGCCCGAAACAATCCCCAAGGCACTTCTGAAAATCGGACCCAGGGTATAAAACCGCAAAAAGCGCTCAAAATGAGCACTCAATTCCATGCAAAATACATATAGGCAAAACTGTGCTTGGATGTCAACCCCAAAGCGGCTTCAATTAAGAACGGATTGTCTCAATCGTATTTTCGATCGGTTTTTAGAATGGAGGGTACAACAAAACAATTCTGAATGGCTTCAATGGTCCGTGAAATTTGGGGCGAAGGGACCACCCCGGTAATGGAGGCAATGGTGCAGCTCAGACCCAGAAGATCAATGCCGGCCGTTTCAAAGGCGCTGAGCAGGTCCCTAACGATGCCGTATCGATCTCCAAAATGGGGGCCGTTCATGGAGAACGTGCCCACGGGATCTTGCGTTCCTATTTGTGAGGGGTGGAGGGTCCGGGCAATTTTTTCTTTGTTCGACCCCCTTTTGGTTAAAGGCAAACAGAGATCCATGGTGCTCGCCGTATTCAGAGAACGGCTTGCAACCAAGAAGGTGAGATCAAGTCCGTTTTGGGAAATTTCTTCAAAAGCGGTACCAATGGCGTCTACATCAGAGGGTTCCAGCGTGATATGCAACAACTCCTGACATTCCTGGTATTCCAAACCGTAGACTTTCGGGTGTTTCTCCTGGTAAGTTGCGACGACTTCCTTGTAAAGTTTTTCTTTTCCCGCCTGGGCCATCTTCCAGTCAGCGGGTGTTCGATAAGCGCCGAAAGCGAATGGACCAAAGAGTGAACTGCTGGCTTTCAGCAGATCCTGTTCCTTAACAACCGCAGAGATGGCCGACGGTGAATGGGCCATTGCTCCCGGGTGGATGCCTTCGCGGCTGAATGCCTTGAAAAGAGCTCCCGTAATAGCCGGTTTTTTCCGGTGGGGAAATATGGAAAGAATGGCAGTGCCGGATTGTTGATTCGGTCTGTTGCCGAGGGTTTCAGCCAAAAGTCTGCAGGCCGTACGCGTATCTTTGTAGTCAACAACCATGTTGACCCGCCATTTAACCTGGTTTTCGAGAACGCAGGTAACATAGGCCAGGTTAATCTCATTTTCCGCCAGGACACGGAATAGAGCTAACGGCAAGCGTTCGGGAAGTTCAAAAGGATCGACGGATATAAGCACCGACTCCTTTAAGACTTTGAACCCACCCAGCTTTTGCGGATCAGCCATTGAAGTAATGCGAAAAATTAAAGGGTTCGGGAGTTCAGGGGCAAATGTGGACAGGCCGGTTGATCTGTCACAATGGACCCTGAACCCGGAACATTTTTTTAGAGCAAGTTATTGACGACACCCCAGAGCCCTTCGGTGTCAATGGGCTTGGCGATGTAGTCATCCGCTTCCGTGCTCATGCCGTCGGCATGGGTGTAAGTGGTTGTCGGCACGGCTTCACCCACGGCGGTCAAAAGGACCACCGGAATATCGGACAGTTCAGGGTTTGCCTTCATTTCAGCACAAAGGACGTATCCGTCCTTCCTGGGCATCATTACGTCGAGGACGACCAGGTCCGGACGTCTTTCCTTGATGGACTCTTCCCCTTCAACGCCGTCGTAGGCCCTTCCAACTTCGCATCCTTTGCTTTCAAGCATCATGGCAACGGTTTCCACCAGATCAGGATCATCATCAACCACCAGTACGTATTTTTTATCCATATCGAAACCTCCTTTCATTTCATTAGGTGCTGACATGTATTTCAATATGATTTGAGATGCCGCACCTTTTCCGTCTGAAAAAGGGCAGCATCCCTCTATTCAACCGCTTCCGGTCTCGGATAAAGACCGCTTCTTTCCACAATTTCAGGGACTTTTTCTTCCCATTCAATGGCCATGACGTGAAATCCGCTGACCCCGTCGCATTCCTTCAGACGCTGAATGGTTTCAACGCAGATGTCGATCCCCTCCTGGGCCTGTTTTTCTTTGGGAACACCGGCCATTCTCTTAACCACATCGTCGGGAACATCCATACCCGGAACGCGGTTTTTCATATATTTGGCCATTCCCGCGGACTTAAAGGGTGTGACACCCGCCATGATATAGGCCTTCTCATGGAGGCCACGGTCACGATTCTGTTGCATCCAAAGCTCGAACTTGTCAAGATTGTAGATACACTGGGTCTGTATAAATTCCACACCTGCAGCGATCTTTTTTGCAAGTCTCGGTGTTCGGATTTCAAAGGGATCGGCGAAAGGGTTGGCCGCCGCACCCACAAACATTCTGGGAGGTCTATTGATGTCATCACCGCCCAGGAATTTGCCGTCGTCCCGCATGTGTCTGACCGTTTGTATCAGTTGCATTGAATCAATGTCAAAGACATTTTGCCCCTGCGACGAATCTCCAAATTGCTGGTGATCTCCGGAAAGACACAAAATGTTGTGAATGTCAAAAGATGCTGCGCCCAGAATATCGCTCTGCAGCGCAATGCGATTCCGATCCCTGACCACCATCTGCAAAATGGGTTCGAGACCCATGAGTTTGAGATGAATACAGGAGGCGAGACTGCACAGACGGGTGACGCTGGTCTGGTTATCCGTGATATTGATGGCATCCACGTGGTCTTTGATCATTCCGGCTTTTTTGGTGATCGCTTCGGGATCACTTCCGCGTGGCGGACCACATTCGGAGGTCACCGCCAGATTTCCGGCGGCCAGGATCTTTTCCAGTTTGCTGGGGGTTTTTGTTTTCATTGCATTACGTCCTCCCTCACCACTTTTCTGGGGCCGCCGGCGCGTTCCGTGGACCAATCCTTGATGGGTACGAGGGCCTCGTAGTCCTCGAGTTTGTCCAGATTTTTCATCCGGTCGATAATGAGCTGCCAGGCGCAGATGACATTTTTGTCGATTTCGCAATGGCCGTTGGTGGATCCGCCGCAAGGACCGTTGAAGAGCCGCTTGGCGCAACGGGACACCGGGCAGATACCCCCGGTTTTGGCCAGCATGCAGGTGCCGCATCCCTGGCATCGTTCAGACCAGACACCCCGTTCTTCGGTAACCCCCATGAAGCAGGTATCCACCCCCGGCATGACGGGCATGTTCATGTATTTTTCCGCCATGAACTGAACACCCACCCCGCATGCCAGCGATACCACCACATCATACTGGTCGATCTGGTTCCGCAGCTCTTCCAGGTATTCGTGATCGCATTGGCGTTCCAGGGTAATCTCGTCGATTTTGACCTCTTTTCCCTGGTTCATGAAGTGCATGCGCAGGGCGGAAGCGAGCACGGCCACTTCCTTTTTACCCCCCGCTTCACACACCGTTACGCATTCGTTGCATCCGACCAGGAGTATTTTGTCGTACGCCTGGACTTCCTCAATGATCTCCTCAATGGGCTTTCTTTTCGCCACAATCATAATGAAATTCCCTCCTGTGGGTATTCTCCCTAATTTCACGCGGCCTTTTTCAAGGCTGTCTTTATGGGGTTGGGACCCATTTCCTTTATTTTTTCGGTCATTTCAGAGATCACCTTGACAAAGAGTGGCGCTTCACTGGAGGAAAGGTTGAACATCTGCACCCGTTCCCCTCCGAGCTTGATGCTGTCAAGAATTCTCTGTGCCTCTTCCACCCGTTTACGCGCGCGAATATTGCCTTTGGTAAATTGGCAAGCGCCTTCAAGGCAGCCTACCACGCAAACGCCATCGGCGCCCTTTTCAAAGGATTTCACCAGGTGAATCAGATCGACTTTTCCCGTGCAGGGCAGTTTGATGATCTTGACGTTACTGGGGTATTGAAGTCGCATGGAACCTGCCAGGTCCGCTGCGGTGTATCCTCAAAACTGGCAGCAAAAGGCAATGATAATCGGTTCAAAATTGTCCATTACAGTGCTCCTTCCAACAAAGCTTCCACTTTGCTCATAACTTGATCATCTTCATACCAGCCCAGCTGAATTACTTTGGCCGGACATTCCGAGACACAAATCCCGCATCCGCGACACAGGGCAGGGTCGATCTCGCTGACCCCATCCGCGTTGATTTTAGGGACGTTGTAGGGACATGACCTTACGCAGACCAGGCAGGCGGCGCATTTTTCCTGATCCACCGAGGCTGTGACCACGGAAAGCGCTATTTCATCCTGCGACAGAAAAGTGACGGCCCGCGCCGCCGCGGCCATGGCCTGGCTGATGGATTCAGTGATGAGTTTCGGGCTGTGGGCGGTGCCGCATACGAAAAAGGCATCGTTGGCCATGTCCACGGGACGCAGCTTCACGTGCGCCTCCATGAAATACCCGTACTGATTTTGGGCCACCTTTAGGATGGACGCCAATTCCTCGTTTTCCTGGGCCCGCATGCCGGTGCTGAGCGCCACGATATCGGCTGAGGCCTGGATTTCCCGTTGCAGGACATGGTCTTTAAAGCGCACCGTGAGTCCCTCTTCACCCTTTTCAACAAGCGGCGGATGTTCTTTTTCGAATCTGAAAAAAAGCACGCCAAGACGTCTGGCTTCCCGGTAGTACCGTTCCATCAGGCCATAGGTGCGAATATCCCGATAAAGAACGTAGACATCGGTTTCCGGACTCTGTTCTTTGATCTGTATGGCGTTTTTGACAGTGCTTTGGCAGCAGATGCGTGAGCAGTTGGGGTTTTCTTCATTTCTGGATCCCACGCACTGAATCATGATGACCCGGTTCAGGTTATCGGCCCCTCTTTCATAAAGATACCGATCCAGCTCGATCTGGGTCATCACACCGTCATCCTGGCTGTAAAGATATTCCGTGGGCTTGTATTCGGCGGCCCCCGTTGCCAGGACGGTAATGCCATGATCGATCTTTCGTTCGTACATGCCCGGTCCCACCATCACTTCAGTGGTAAAGTTTCCTTTAAAACCGCTGAAATCAACAATGAGAGATTCGGTGAGCACCTGAATTCCAGGGTGCTGCTCCACCCGTTCCACCAGATAAGAAAGGTGTTCCTGAACATTGGCGCCTTCAATGGTTTCCGTCAGCTGTCTCGCAAGACCGCCCAGTTCCGGATTCTTTTCAACAAGCACCACGTCAAAGTTCTGGTCGGCGATGGCCAGGGCTGCCGTCATTCCGGCGATACCGCCCCCGATGACCAGTGCCCGTTTGTTGACGGTGATGGTTTTGGCCCGAAGTGGTTCCAGCAGGGATGCCCGTGCTGCGGCCATGCGGATCAGATCCTTGGCCTTTTCGGTGGCGGCTTCCGGATCGTCCCGGTGGACCCACGAGTTTTGGTTGCGGATGTTGGCCATCTCAAACAGATATTTGTTCAGGCCGCTTTCCGACAGACTATCCTGAAAAAGGGCTTCATGGGTCGTGGGAGAGCAGGCGGCCACCACCACCCGGTTGATGTTTTCTTCCTGGATCACCTTTTTGATCTTTTCCTGTGTATCCTGTGAACAGGTAAACAGATTCTGATCCGTGAAAACCACGTTGGGAAGCGTTGCCGCATATTCGGTTACGGCCGGAACATCGACCACACCCCCGATGTTGATGCCGCAGTTGCACACAAACACGCCGATGCGGGGTTCTGCATCCGCCACATCGATTTCGTCCGGGATGACTTTGGTTTTGATCTCCGTCCCGCGACTTTCGGAGAGTATCACGCTGGAAGCACATGCCGCAGCGCTGGCTTCCATCACCGACTGGGGAATGTCTTTAGGTCCCTGAAAGGCGCCACAGACAAAAACGCCTTCCAAAGAGGAATTAACCGGTTTAAAGGGCTCCGTGTGACAGAAATTGTCCTCATTAAGCGCAATACCCAAGTCATCCGCCAGTTGGACCACCTGAGGCGTTATTTCCATGCCGACGGAGAGCACCACCATGTCAAATTCTTCTTCGACAAAAACGCCCTCTTCGGTTGCGTATTTCAGGATCAGTGAATCGTCATCAAGTTTGGGATCGATGGTGTGAATGCGGGACCGGATGAAGCGGACCCCGTGTTTGTCTTTGGCATTGTTGTAGTAGATTTCAAAATCTTTTCCATGGGTACGCATGTCCATGTAGAAAATGGTGCAGTCCAGGCTTTCTCCTGCGTGTTCCTTGGCGATGACCGCTTCCTTGATGGCATACATGCAGCATACCGACGAGCAGTAGCCATGGTCGCACCTGTTGATATCACGGGATCCCACGCATTGCATCCAGGCGATTTTCTTGGGTTCGGCATGATCGGAATTCCTGACCAGGTGCCCCATGGTGGGGCCTGAGGCCGAAAGGATCCGTTCAAATTCCATGGACGTGATAACGTTGGGGTGGTTCGTATAATGATAGGTCTCAAACCGGGACGGATCAAAGGGTTGAAACCCCGGGGACAGAATGATGCTTCCCGTCTGAAGTTCAAGGGTCTCGGGTTTTTCTGCGTGTGTATCGAGCGTTACCGCTTCCGCCTTGCAGGCGGCGACACACTGGAAACATTCGCAGCAGTATCCGCAGTTTAAACACCGACCGGCTTCCTCCTGCCCTTCCGATTCCTCATAGCCCAGTTCCACTTCCCTGAAATTCCCGGCCCGGTCCGTTACTGGGAGTTCCGGCATTGATTTCCGGGGTTCCGACGGTATGTCTTCGGGAATGGGACGGTATTCAGGATTCTCCACAGAGAGGGGTTTTCGTCCGGCCGCCATGTCCGCACCGTCCAGAAAACGCTCGATGGAACAGGCAGCCTCGCGACCCGCGGCAATGGCCATGATGGCTTGAGCCGGCCCCGTTTGCAGATCACCGCCGGCAAAGACCCCATCACGTCCCGTGGCAAAGGTCAGTGCATCGGTTTCAGCGGTGCCTCGGGATGAAAAGTCCACGCCCGTGATGTGTTCCAAAGCGGAAAGATCCGGTTTCTGGCCGATGGCGGAAATGAGCTGAGCAATTTCCAGGTCATACGTGCTGTCCGGAATGGGGACGGGACGTCTTCGACCCGATGCGTCCGGTTCTCCCAGCTCCATGCGGAGACAACGAAGCCCCACCACCCGGCCCTCCCGGACCAGGACTTCCTTGGGTGCTGTCAGATAGTCGATCTGCACCCCTTCCGCCTCCGCCGCTTCAATTTCTTCCTCCCAAGCGGGCATTTCGGCCCGGGTCCTTCGATAAAGGATATGGACCGCTTCGGCGCCCAACCGGACGGCTGCACGGGATACGTCGATGGCGACGTTCCCGCCACCGATAATGGCCACCTGCCGGCCCACTTCCGTTGTTCCGTTAAGGTTGACTTCCCGCAAGAAATCAACACCCTGGCGAACCCCTTGGGCCTCCTCACCCGGAATTTGCAGCTCGATTCCCTTGTGGGCGCCGATGGCCAGGTAGACCGCCTTAAACCCGTCATTAAACAAATCATCGACGGTGAAATCCACACCCATACGCTGGTTGGTTTTGATTTCCTGACCCAGGGCGGTAATGATTTCAATTTCCTGATCCAGAATTTCCTGGGGGAGCCGGTGATCGGGAATGCCCACCCGCAACATGCCGCCCGCTTTGGGAAGGGCTTCAAAAATGGTGCAGGCGATCCCTTTTCGCGCCAGATGATAGGCGGCTGAAAGTCCCGCCGGTCCGGAACCGATGATGGCGACCTTTTCATCCCGTTTGGGGAGACAATCGATTTGGATATTTCGCGGATCAAAGCGATCTGCCGCCAGCCGTTTCAAATTTCGGATGGCCACGGGGGCGTCCACTTCACACCTGCGACACGCATCCTCGCAGGAATGGGGACAGATGCGGCCCAGAACCCCCGGCAACGGCAGATCCTTCATGATAATTTTGAGGGCCTCTTCGTATTTTCCCTGGCCCACCATTTGAACGTATCCCTGAACATTCAACCCTGCAGGGCATGCCTCGCGGCACGGTGCCTTGTCTGCTTTCTGAATGGCGAAGGCACTGGGAATGGCCTGAGCGTATTTCTTGAACGTGGCACGTTTCTGGCTCATTCCCTGGTCATACTCGTTGGGAAGCGCAACAGGGCACACATCGGTACAGTCCCCGCATGCGGTACATTTGGATTCGTCAATAAAGCGGGGTTTCTTTTGAACCGTGACGTTAAAATTGCCCGCCGATCCTTCCACCTTTTTAATTTCGGCGGAGGTAATCAGATCAATATTGAGATGCCGGCCGACCTCGACCAGTTTGGGCGAGATAATTCACATGGCGCAATCATTGGTGGGAAACGTTTTGTCCAGTTCGGACATAACCCCCCCAATGGCCGAAGACCCCTCAATAAGCTGAACATGGTAACCTGAATTCGCCAGGTCCAGGGCCGACTGCATGCCGGCGATTCCGCCACCGACAACCATTACCGATCCTGATTTTTGTTGAGACTGGGTATTGCTCATGATTAGGATTCCTTTCCTCATGGTTAAAGCTGTGCTTCGTTCAGGACTGACGGGAGTTTGCTCTCCCAACCCACCGTGGAAATCAAAACGCCGGCCAATCCCATTTTCTTGACCTGCTTTATGGTTTCAGCCGCGATTCGAATACATTCCTGAACTTTGTCCGGTGCCTTTTGAATGCGCCGGATGGTATCCGGAGGGATGGTGATCCCCCTCATATTGCGATCGATATAGCGGGCCATGCCGGCGGATTTAAGCAGTAGAACGGTGGGCAGTACGGCAATTTTGGATGTATCCACTCGTTTTACGAACTGTTCAAAACGTCTCAGATCAAAAACCGGGTTGGTGATCACGTAATCTACGCCGTTTTCCAGCATTTTTTCCAAACGTTCCATTTCAATATCCAGCAGATTCCCTGCGGCGCCCGCGTCAATGGTGGACCCAACGGAAAAACCGGGTGTGCCTTTAAGCTCAACACCGGCCAGGTCTTTTCCCTGACTAAGGGTCTGCACGGTTTCAATTAATTCTATCAAATCCAGATCATTGACGGTTCTCGTTTGGGGATGGTCCCCGAAGCGGGTCTCCACACCGTTGACCGCCATGATGTTTTGCACGCCCAGGGCTGCTGCTGAAAGAATATCCGCCTGAAGCGCAAGGCGGTTGCGGTCCCGGCAGCAAACCTGAAACACGGATGGTATCCCTTCTCTTTCAAGGCATGCGCAACCGCCCAATGAACTGGCTTTGAGGACCGCATTGGCCATTTCCGGCACCACCAAAGCTTCCACTCGACCTTTCACAAGGTTGGCGTCCGTTATAAAAGAATCGAAATCAGCGCCCTTGGGCGGCTCGAATTCTCCAAGAATGATAAATTTTCCGGCAGCAATTTTTTCCTTTAACGGCATAATTCGAACCTCCAAGTTAATGAGATAACCCGTTAACAGCGTTGGCGATGGCCATTACGAGATCTTCGATTCCAAAGGATTTGATATGGTAATAGAAAATCTGATATTTACGAATTTCGCTCTCCAGTTCTGGGGTGTTTTTTTCCGCACATACGATAATGGGCAGATTCTTTTCCATTCCCTTGATAACAGAGATAAATCCGCAATCGGCTTCCAGCAGGGCCGCATCCAGTACCAGAGAATCAATCCTGTTTTCCTGGAGCGTCAGCAAAACGTCTTTCAGATTGTCGGCTTTCAACAGTTCCAATCCCCGCTTCTTCGCGAAAATTTCCAATTCCCTCGGGATCTTACCGGCCTGTTCTGCAATGAGGATCGTTTTGTTGACGTCCATATTCCGTATCGGCTGTGGTACCTTAATTGATGCGGCTTAAAGAACCCTTTGGCGGGGCTCACGAAAGCAATTCCATTTTAATTGTCTTCTTCAAAGCAAATAGCGTGCCTGTTCTTGGTGTATTTTGAATTAGCGATGAAAATAAGGGGGTTGCTGCGATTTAAATATATCCGAGAATTTATGTGGTTTCGGGGTATTTTGTCGCACCGGTGGGAATGATTTTAGAATAACTTATTAAGATAACGGGAAAAAATATTTTATGAGTAAAAATGCCCCAACGGGGCGATTTTACCCGTTTTGGGTTTTTGAATATTGAATCGCGCACCGTGATATCATGGGGATAGATAACAAACGTCACACAAAAATATGAGATCGTCGACGGCGCCTCATAACCCCTCATGGGGAGAAATAACCTTTCGACCGAAAATCACGGGCGCTCACGTGGGTCGCTCATAACCCCTCATGGGGAGAAATAACCCGTGCCACGCAGGTCCAGGGAGCCACCCACTGACACTCATAACCCCTCATGGGGATAAATAACATCTCATGCGCTTCGAGCGGCATACCAGGTAAAAGACTCATAACCCCTCATGGGGATAAATAACCGCCCTGGACCAGGAGGATTCTGAAGCGCCCGAACCCTCATAACCCCTCATGGGGATAAATAACCCGGATGCGCGACGAATGGCGGAGTGCCAGTTGGAACCTCATAACCCCTCATGGGGATAAATAACACTTCTGAGACAACAGAAATTTCCGACGTCATCGATCTCATAACCCCTCATGGGGATAAATAACATGAGCCAGAAGGAAATTGACATGCTCATGAAAGCTCTCATAACCCCTCATGGGGATAAATAACTCAAAGGCGCCGGTCTGTTGGAAGGCCTTAATTCGATCTCATAACCCCTCATGGGGATAAATAACGGTCTAAAGATAGGGCAAATAAGCTGCATTGAACACCTCATAACCCCTCATGGGGATAAATAACCGCGGTGGCGCTGCGGGATTTGCAACTGGACAAATTCTCATAACCCCTCATGGGGATAAATAACGGCGAATGCGGTCGATGCGATAATCAAAAACAAAATCTCATAACCCCTCATGGGGATAAATAACGCATCATATCTCTGGCGCCTTCCCATATCGTGAGGCCTCATAACCCCTCATGGGGATAAATAACCCGGCGAAAACCGGGGCGAATTGGACAAAATGAAGATCTCATAACCCCTCATGGGGATAAATAACTGCACTCAAAAGCCCTTTTACGATGTTGTTTAGGGCCTCATAACCCCTCATGGGGATAAATAACTGTTGCCGCCTCAGCCGTTTCGGTTTCGATCTCCATCTCATAACCCCTCATGGGGATAAATAACCTTCCATCATGGCCGCTACGCCGGCTTCCCCCCAGTCTCATAACCCCTCATGGGGATAAATAACCTTTTTTTCAAACTCAGCCTCGATTGAATAAGTGTGTCTCATAACCCCTCATGGGGATAAATAACTCGAATATCCGGGCATTGAAGCGTGCCCGACCACATGCTCATAACCCCTCATGGGGATAAATAACGGCGTACCATGCCGGATGTTCGGTACTGGGAACCCACTCATAACCCCTCATGGGGATAAATAACGCGATACAGGTATCTTGGAACTGTTCAGAATGTAGACTCATAACCCCTCATGGGGATAAATAACGAGGGAGCTTAATCCTGAAACCGGGAAATATGAACTCTCATAACCCCTCATGGGGATAAATAACAAGACACAGGATACACGACAAAACCGAAACGAGGGTCTCATAACCCTGGATGGCCACCTGAAAATCCCCCACTTGTGGCCGGGTCAAAATCCCCCGGCGACAGGACGGTTTCAGTTTACAAATCTTCTTTAGAAAGGTCCATATTCTTTCCTTTTTCATCCTGCTTTTTTTGTTTACTTTGCGATATCCTCGATGCTGCTTCTTTGAGGCGGTAGCTTTTTCCCTCGAACTTCAGGAGATGCCCGTGATGAAGCAGGCGGTCGAGTATGGCCGAAGATGCTGTATTGTCCCTGAGAAGCTTACCCCAGTCTTCAACGAGTCGATTTGATGTAAGGAGCGTACTTTTTTTTGCGGAATACCGATTCAGAATGATTTCCAGCAAATCATCAGCGGCTTGTTCCGGCATTTTCTTGCGCAAAAACAAGTCATCGATGATCAGCAGATCGGTTTCGGAAAAAAGTTTGCTGATCTTTTTCCTCCGTTTAAGTTGAGTGGCTTCAAAAAGATCCTCGAAAAAGGTGTGGGCTTCCCGGTACACCACTTTGTATCCCGCAAGGATGGCGGCGTTAGCAACCGTTTTGGCGATCATACTTTTCCCTGTCCCTGGGGATCCGATTAAAAGCGCATCGTGTCCCTCCCGGATAAATTTTCCGCTCACCAGTTCATAGATGTCCATCTTGGGCAGTTTCGGATTGAAGCCCCAATCAAACTCGGTCAGGGTGGGTTGCTCCGTGAGACCGGATGCCTTGAGGCGCGTTTGTGTAAGGCGACTTTTTCGGTAATCCAGTTCGTCCTGGATCAGACAGGCAAAGACCTCAGTAAAAGAAGCGCCCTGATTGGCCTGGACGATTCGGGTCTCCAGGGTGGCGATCATACCATGGAGCCGGAGGGTTTTGAGATGCTTTTCCATTTCAGCCAGTGACATGTTCATGTTTCCTCCTTCATCCTGTTTTCAAAATATCCCGTGCCTGCGTAGTGTTTGAATCTGTTCCACCGACATGTCCGCCGGGTCCTTTATGGATTCCGGAATGGGCTTGGGTTTCTCACCATTGAAAGACACCAACTGTTCCCAGTCAAATACAGTGACGGGAAAACCGTGGTGAAAGAGCCTTTCCCGTACCTGCAAAGCCCCAGTTTTCCCCGCCGGATCACGGTCCAAAAACAACAGGATGCGAGGAAACCGAACCCGGGAACGGATCCACACCAACCGCTCGATCTGCCCCAAGGAGATGGCATTTCCCATTAGCGCCACGGCATTGCGGCAACCGGCCTCCACAAGCTTTGCTACGTCGAAAAATCCTTCTGTCAGGATCAAGCCGAACATATTTGTTTGACCCAGTGCCGCTTCATCCAGCAGGATGTTATCCTGGTTGTAGATCTCCCAGGCTTTCTTAAACGGATAACTCCAGTATTTTCCATTGAGCTCTTCTTGTTCCATACTCAGTGCTCGTCCCGTATGGGTGAGAATCACCGGTTGAAGACCCTGGCCATTTTCTCTTACACCACGGACCTGAAACACCAGCCGCGAGTTAAGCGGTGAACCTGTCTTCGCCCATGACCGCCGGGGGAGAAACCCACACCCCAGGTATCGACAGGTGGTGGCCGATATGCCCCGCCTGCATAACTCAGGATGATCGGTTCGCAAATAACGACGCAAATCGATTTTAATGGCTGGATTTGTACCTGTGTTTGCGGCTTTCTCTTTCTGTTTGACCAAACTTTTCGGATGATTTGCCGTCGCAATCCCTTCTTTAACCATCCACCGGGCCACCTCGGACATGGTCATTTCCCGGCCTTTTTGGAGCAGCATCTCCCGGCAGAACTGCATGATGCCACCCCCTTTGCCGCTACTGAAGTCCTTGAAAATGTTCTCCGACAAACTGACATGCATTGAGGCCTTCTCTTCATGGGTAAAGGGCGATTTGATCCATATTTCATCGTCCCGGCGGCTCCTTTTAGGATCCACCTCAAGGTCAAAAACCCTTATCACCTCCAGCCAGCTGGCCTGTTCCCAAACCTGAGACAGTTTTACCCGAGATTCGGTAACAATCGGTCGGGATGATCCTCCAGCAGCATGTTGATTCCAGAAAACCGCATAGTCTTCTCCCGGCCGAATCAGGGGATGGTCCTGGGTGAGTGGTTCTGTCTTTTCATCCTCCGCCATGCGCTCCACCATACGCCGCAATGCCTTGGAGCTTTTCAATCCGTTTGCCTTTGCCAGTTCGGCGGCTTTTTCCACATACCTTGCCGGGTAGTGCCGGACCAGATTGATCAGGCCATACATCCGGCGCTGGCCGCTTCGGCCTTCTTCGGTAAACCACGTTTCACACAATGAGAATGTATGGGGTCCAATGGCTTCGGCCCGTGCCAGCAACCTGTCCGTTTGCCGGGAGGGATTAAAAATTCGGTCCCGCGGTTCCATCAAAAGGGACCCCGGCATACGACCCTTTGGATGGCGGCGAATCACTTCCATCCGTTGCGGGTCCAGGATTTCGATCTCTTTGTCATAGACCCTTACCACCACCTGACTGTAAAGGGGCGCCGGATTGGCGGCGTAGTAACAATTGTCCAACTGGATGGTGCCGTCATCGTAAACCGTCCGGATTTCCTGTCGAAAATACACAAACGGCGACAAGGGCAAAGGCAGAAGGCAGGGTTTTTCCTCCTGGAACATTTCTTCAACCTGTCTTTTGGCCCGGCCATGAATGCGAGGCGCCGCCCAGCGCTTTTCCCAATGCATGAGCCAATCATTCTGAGCGTCAATACAATCGAATTTCCGGCCCTTCAGGGCGGTATTCTGTGTGTACTTAACCCCGTTTTCCACCGTCCCTTTTCGGTTCGGATCCTTCACCCTTGCCGGGTCTGCCGCAACGTCGTAATGAGACAACATCGCGGCATATAACGTATTAAGCTCGGGATCATAAATATCAGGCTTGATCACGCCTTCCTTAAGGTTATCCAAGGCTACATATCCCGGGCATCCGCCAAAATACCGGAATGCTTCCTCATGCAGCCTGCACCATGTTTCCTTGCTCGATTTCCACACCACTTTCCGGAAGGCCCGCCCGGAATATTTCAACACCATGACAAACAAGCGAGGCCGGCGATGTTTTCCGCTGTCATGAAGCGTCGGCGCTCCTGTTCCATAGTCAACCTGGGCCTCTTCTCCGGGAAGAAATTCAAGTCGGTCAAACTGACGCGGGTCCTTTTTTTTGAGTCTTCGAACGAACCGCTTTACGCTGTTGTATTGATGCGTGAATGCGAACAGTTCCACCAGGTCCTGGTAGATGGCCATGGCGTTTCGACCCAGCCTCAGTTGTTCTTCAATCCACTTTCGATGCGGTTCGCAGGCCGAACCATTCTTCGGAGGGTTCTCCAAAGCCGGTGGCCGGGGTGGGGGATTTTGAACAGGAAGAACCGAAGACCCGGTGTCCACCCCTTCTAAAGTGGGGTAGATTGAAGACTCAGTTTCTTCAAAAATTGCCCGATGATGCAGCTGAGCATATCTCCGGATGGTTTTTCGGTTGATCCCGGTCTTCCGGTTGATCTCGCGTTGACTGAGTCCCTTTTCCAGTAATGTTATGACTGTTGCTTTCAAATTCGGCTTCAAAACGTTCATCCTTCCTTCCCCCATTCGTGGATTTCACAAATGGGAGTAGTTACGTTCTGTCGCCTTTTTCAGCAATCTCTACTGGAAAATCAGACTGGCTGGGTGGGGGATTTTGAGGTGGCCACAAGTGGGGGATTTTGGGTGGCCATCAGGGCATAACCCCTCATGGGGATAAATAACACTGCCAGAAGCGGATTTTGATATTTGGAACTCAGCCTCATAACCCCTCATGGGGATAAATAACCATGGTTTGTGAATCGAGATCAACGATGTTCGCAACCTCATAACCCCTCATGGGGATAAATAACGTCGATTGCTCGGGAGGAACAGGTGACCGAGATGATCTCATAACCCCTCATGGGGATAAATAACCTCTGTTTTTACTGGATTTTTTGGCCGTCATGAGACACGCGGAGGCCAAAAAATGGGCTGTATCCCAGAAGAAAATACGTCATTCCCCAGGCCACAAACCTTCTTCCCAGATCGAAGTTCAACCTTACAGCACGCCAAAATCCGTTGAATGCGAATTGTCTATGCATCGTTTTGCCTCCCCTTTGCCGCTTTCGCTTTTCACAAGATGGACAATCTCGACGTTTTTTCGATTGGCTGCCGTAACCTCCGTAACGCGTTCTCCCGGCTGTAAGAGACGGCTTATGGAACGTCGCAGTTCGATCAGCTTGGCTTCCGACAGATCACCGCTGAAAACTGAATACTGTATATGTTCCAGATACTTTCGGAGCAGCCTTTTAAATTTTTCGGTACGCTTGGCTTCCACATCGTAAGTCATTAGAACGTACATGTTTAAATCCTCCGTTTAAAGGATTCATACTCGGCAACCCCCATGACATGCCGCTCCAAATTGAGAGCTTCCCGATAAATCCACTCCCGATAGGTGCGATTCTGTACGGATTCCTCCAATCGGCCGGAAAATTGTTCAGCCACATGTCTACGTCCCAACTCCGTGAGCAGGCAAACACCGTCGTGCTGTTCGAACCAATTATCCTTGAGCATCCCTTTCCGAGTCATCCGAAAAATCAACACGTCCGTGAGCAAAGGCTTAAACGGTTCCGACAAATCCAGGCTGAGAGATGAGCGGCCATTTCCAGGCGCGTGCAGCCAACTCAGGCTGCCGTCCAGATGGGTCTTACAAGTTTCGTGACGTACTATGGCGTAGGTCATTTGGTTTAAAAAGGAAATCAGACAGTTGACTGGATTGTTCGGAGGCCGGCGAATCCGCCGTCCAAAATCAAGGGCCGGGTCGATGTGACGCCATGCGGCGTAGTACTGTTGGTGTAACTGGCCTTCAATGCCCATCAGGCTCGATGGATCGGAAGCCTTTCCGATTTTTTTCATGTGTGCATCCATTTGTTGGACGACACCATCCACTGCCATTTCACCCCGGTATCGGTAATAAAGCAAGTTGGCACGCATGTTGTGCCCGGCTCCCCGCACCAGCTCCCTTGCAATTCCCATCCGTTCCGTTGGATCGAGGATGATCCGGGCCTGTTCCAATTTCACTCTACCCGAGGCGCTCTGGTCGATCGGTTCGAACGCCCCTTTGAAATATCCGTAATAGTCAAACACCGAAATCCGGACCCCATTGGCGCCGCACAGGCACAACAGCCGTGAGTTGAGTCGGCTTTCCGACATGAGGACGATATGGCGGACCTTTTCCACGGGAAACGGTCGCGCTTTTCCATGCACTGAAATGAAAAGGGTGTTTTCTTTGCGCTTCAGGACCGCATCACTGGAGACAAAAAGGGTTTCCATCTGGATTTCCTTTCCCTTCACTCAAATCCGCAAAAGCCGGCCAAAGAGCAGGTTTTGCAAAGTGGAATTCGATTTGCCAGTGGAGGACTTTCCAGCAGAGCCAGTTCCTCCAGCCGCTCCGAAGCCCGCCACAGCGATTGTAGGCGATTTGCATCCAACGGGACTTCCCGTCGTTGCCGGGTGGACAAAATGTACGTCACTGCTCGCCACACCTCTCCGGTGGCGATTGAGAGCATCAGGGCATAAAAGGCCGTCTGGTTGTCGGACGCCTCCACGGCGCCGCCCGTGCCCTTGTTTTCATAGACAATTCGCCGGCTCCAATCGATCCGGTCCGGGGAAAGCCCTATGAGCCCCTCGACCGAATGGTCCCTGGCATAACTCGAACGATGTCTGGCCGCACCGGTCTCCACGCGAGCGTACCACTGGGCAAAGTTGATCCCGTGCAAATACATCCATGCACGCCGATGGCACAGGGTTACATGTTGAAAATGAAGCCCATGAAGCCCCAGCCGGTCAGCCCGCTCATAAAACCGTTCCGCACGAATCCACTGCCATTTCATCGCTTACCACCAGCCCCGTCAGCCGGACAAGGGTTTCGGCAGCCGCCATGGACTTTGGATGGCGTTCCCATACAAGGTTTTCCAGCCCCCTTCCATCCCGAAAAGCCCGACACCAACTGTCGATTAGAAAGACGTCGTCGTCCAGTTCCACCGTGAATTCGCTATGGGGAAACCGGACGCGGCGTTTTGCTTTGATGAATTGCGGACGATCCAACAGGTTGCTCGCCAGCCTCCCGTGGATATGCACCACCTCATCGCCATCCTCATCCATCACAATGGGGAATCGATCATCCAGGATCTTGGTGTTGCGGCGCAGCCAGATTTCGGGAGCGCGCCATTGCTCACCTTGTTCATCAACCACCCGCACGCCTTTATCGATATCCCGAAGGATACGGGCCTCTTGTTCGAAGCGGTCGCACCAATCTTTAACGATGAACCCGATTCGGCTGTCTGTTTGCATTTCCCGGATTTGCCGGAGAAGGGCGAAAACCGTTCGTGCCGGCTTGGGCTGGTATGTCTTAAGATGCTTCCACCGATGCCCCCCCTGGTTGCTGAAATGATGCATCAAAACGTTCCAAAAAAGACCCCCTGAATAGGCAGCCCGATTGGGGAGCTTGCCGAAATGCCGCTGCCCTTCGTCCGGACAGTCCTTGAAGCGATGACGCGCCTGACGGCTCAGGGTTTCCGTCAGATCATTTATGCTGACCCTTTGACCGGCGTGACCCGCTGCCCATTTTTCCAGCGAACGCAGCCAGGGATTCCGGCGGCGGAGGTCCCCGTCGACCCGGACGATGACCCTTCCGTCATGATCTCCCCGTGCCGCGCGGCCATATCGCTGGAGGAAATTGAGCGGCTCAAAACCGGGTTCCATGAACAACAGGTCGGTCCGAAATGTGACGCCCATTTCCACGCTGGCCGTGGCAATGAGCATATCGAATTGTTCCGGCGGTTGGTGCCGACCGGCCGAAAAGAAATCAGAACAGGCGATGTTGATCCTAGAGTCGTCAATGCTGTCGATAAGGAGTCCCCGGCCCGCTTCAATCCCCGCGGATTTCAGTACTTCCTCAAGCCTGGGCAAATGTCGTTGAAGGTCCGCCAGACGGTTGTAGATCACCACAATCTGACGTCCTGCTTTAAGCTCTTCCTGAATGGCCGCCACTTCCTCGCGCAACAGGGAAACCATGTCCACGGACTCCCGGAGCGACAGCCGTACATCGCCATGGACTGGTCTCCCGGTGGGCGTCAATGTCTCTTTCAGATGGACGACCTGGTTGTCCGGGACCTCCAGCCGACGCAGTACGGCGCTAATGTCCAGGGGCGTGGCCGACAAAAAACTGATCCGTGCCCGGCAGGCCGGATACTCGGCGGCCAGTTTGGCGAAGACCGCTGCCAGCCCGAACCCCCTCGGGGCAATGGTGTGGAACTCATCGAAGACGATGTGCTCGAATTGATGGAGCATTTCAAAAACCCCCACATCCGTTTGCCCCTTTTCCATTCGGCGTCTCAACAGCAGGTGGCTCACCACTTCAGGGACGGCTACGATCATTTCCCCGCCTTCAAGACCGGTATTAAGACCGGAGATTTCCCGGATCCGGCGGGCTGCCACGTTGGTTTCGCCACCGGCCTTAAGTTTTTCCGTGGCATCGGAGGTCCACAGGGACAGCTTTTGCGTAACAGTTTCAGGACCCCACCCGGCATCTTGGACCAGGGAATCGTGCAGCCCCGCAATAAGATTTTGTGCCAGCCGTCGGGTCGGCACCACAAAAAGGACGCGTTCGCCCTCCATCATGGCCCGTTGGAACGCGTAACTCTTGCCTGCCCCGGTTGGCGCATCGGCGATGCGCACCTTTTCGGGCCTGATCAACAGATCCTGTTGGAGCGGGGAAAGTCCGGATCCCGGATCACTCCCCACAAAGTGCCTTGCAATGGTTACATCCATTGGATCACCTCCGTTGCCGCGGCATTGAGGTCCATGGGCGGCGTCAATTGCATGGAGTGGAGGCAATACCGCTCCACCTCTAATTCGCGGTCGAAGGTGGCCGCGGTGGCGGCATTGAGGTGGACCCGTTCATCGGTTTTCGCCCTTGTCAACAGCACCATGCCGTTTCGGTGCAGCCCCACGCGAATCACGATTTCTCCCGTGTCCGATGCATCAAAAGGATCAAAGCCGTCCAATCCAAATACAGCGCCTTTGAATACCTGTTCCGAAGGGACTTCCTGTACATGGAAGAAGTCCTTCAGGTTTCCCTTCTTGGCCATGTCCTGGATTTTACGCTGAAGGCCCGCTTCCGCATCCAGGTTCAGCCGTCGGGTCAGGGGGGGCAGCAGCCGCGGATGATCGGTGGTGAATACGGAAGTCCGAAATGGCATGGCGGCAAGATGACGGCGGTAATTTCTGGGTGGAAGACCCAGCCGGGCAGCGGTCATGCCCAGGGCCGCGGCCAATCCGAAGGCCATTGCCCGATCGCCGATCAGTTCGGGAAGGGTGGCTGTACCGCTTTGAACCATCAGGCTGTGATAGCAAAACGGCGTCAAGGTCTTTGCAACTACAGAAATGGCCTTGGCAGTCATGATGATTTCCCCGTGCCGAACCAACTGTCGAACAGTTCGGCAACCTTGGGCGCGGCTTTGGTGTATTGATCCTTCAATTCCGGATCATCCGCTTCAAACCGTTCCACCAGGTTCCGTTGATAAGACCGGGCTTCGTCAGGTGTCATGGCCGCTTCGTGGAGAGGCATCAGCAGGTTGTGGATTTTTTCGCCCACGTCTTTGGGGTCCTTCAGGTCTGCCCTGTTTCCGGACAGGGCCTTGACCAACTCGTAAGGCGATGTTTCGGCCCGCTCAAACTTTGAACCATAGATACCCGCGAGACGAGAATGGATATTCACGCCAGTGGTGGAAGTCTGTCCGCCGTAGGCACCGGCGAGCCCCATGGAAAGCAGGAGGTGGTCCAGCCCTTCCTGAGGCAGCACTTTCCCTCGCGTGGACAGGACCTGTACCATCAGGGTTCCCGGCAGGATGAAATAGCGGGTGAACAAATTATCGCTGTTCTTTTTGCTTTCAGCATCGAACAGGGTGCCATCCTCCATGGCCCGGTTATGAAAGCTTTCATCCACACAGAAGTGCTTGGGCAAAAGGCTCAATCCGTCGGAATAGTTCATCCCGGCCCGCACCGGCAGGATCCGGTTATCGTGGGTAGTGGAATCGCCGAAAACCAGGGTATTGAGATCGTAGGCATCGGACGGCTTTTGGTTTTTGCGGAGGGTGGTTTTATTCTGGGGCAACCGGCCTCCCACGCCATAAGCCCTTAGAATCTGAAGGCCGCGACCTTTTTCCGGATACTTGAATTTATTGGGAATGGCGCGAATGTAAGGCTCTTCCAAGATTTCAATGTCCGTAATTTCCTGTTCCGCATTACGGAAAACCACCGGGGCGATGGCTTCCCGGACCACCACAAGGCTGACGCACCCGAGGTTCTTCAATGCCGGATGAATGTATTGCCCTTCCTTGTTTCCCTTACTTTCAATTTGAGTGGCCGCCACCAATGAATCCATATCGCCGAGATAAGGTGTGAATCGTTTCATTTTTCATCCTCCTTTTGCGTGTTGTTTCGGTTTTCCTTGACACGGTCGTGATGGGTTTTCAAAAAAGCCATGCGGTAGATGCTGGAAAGAATCCGTCGGCTTTTCTGGGTGGGGCTTTTGCCTTCCAGCACACCGAACCAGACATCGTTTACAAACAGTTCTGCCACAGCAAAGCAATTATCCATGAAGATTTTCGTTTCCCACGCCTTTTGCTTCCGCACCAGGTTGGTCTCCAGTTCGCCTGCGACGGCGTAAACAAGGGAGGCCGCATCCTCCTGCCCGATGCGGCGTGCCTCGTTGGCCGCATCCAGACAAATCTTGAAAACCATCAGTTCTTCATTGGCGGAGGGTTTAACGCCGGGATTTTTCTGAATGCCGGCAGCGGCCCTGCCCAATCTTACCAATGCACCTTCCTGTTCATTCATGATCGTTTCATCCTCCATATAGGTTGTAAATTCACGATATAAACGGTTCGATAACTCGGACCTCTTTTGCTCACGATCCTGCAAATGACAGCGCGCCAGACAAATGGCTCCGAACCGTGTACTCTTGGCGGCATACCGCTTCAGCACATCGTATCCCAGACCGTTGGTTTCCAGCAGATCGAAAGCCATGCGAAGCTGGTCAATGGCGATCGGGAGTTCCTCCAGATACAGGCCGTTGTCACCCAGTAATTCCACCAAAATCCGGGGCATGCCATCGAAATAAAAATATTCTTTCCGAAGGGTTGGAAGGCCTCGAAACAGATGAATCGGACGACCCAGACGGCGAGCCGCGGTGAGCAGCATCCGGAGGAAATCCACCTGGCCTTTGAGAGGTTCGGGAATCCTTTCCAGGCGGGCCATCCGGTGACGGCCCTGATAGGCTTCTATGCCCTTCAAAACCCGCCCCTTCTTCACTTCATATCGCGTCAGGTCGTAAAGGGACATGGCGCCCATGGCCCGATCGTCGGTCAGACCAAGGCCGCCGAACAATCCACTGGTGGTGGGAGACGAAACCAGGGTAGGTGTTCCGCTTTCCCTT
The DNA here is from genome assembly GCA_000179315.1 of delta proteobacterium NaphS2. Lineage (GTDB taxonomy): Bacteria > Desulfobacterota > DSM-4660 > Desulfatiglandales > Desulfatiglandaceae > NaphS2. The sequence goes on along the minus strand of ADZZ01000444.1, from coordinate 4,900 downwards.
CCACCCTGAATTTCATGTGCTTCAGCTCTGATTTTATGTTCGGCCATTGACGCGAATCCCACGTTGGTGTGGGAACGTTCAGAGTTGATCAGTTCGGGACGTCCCTCCCGGCCGGAAAAAGCCGAGACCTTAACCCCGTAGAGACCGGATGCTTGATTAATGGTGCGATTGAAGTCAACTGGTTCGTCCGTGAAAATGCAGCGGCCTTTGGCGGATTCATTTTCCACGGCAACCCGCTTTCCGGCCAGCAGACATTCAAGCCGGTTTCGGACTCCCGCGACCACTGCGGCGCCTTCTCTCAGGATAAATCGGTTGAAGCCCGGGCAATTATCTCCACCCTCAAGCCATTTTTGCAGCAGACAGCCGTTCGCCTCCCATACCCGGTCGAGAATGTCCACATCTTCGGCGGCCAGAGTGGCGGCCCAAAGAGCGGTTACTGTCCGGCGGGAAGCGTCATCCGGGATGTCGGTGATCCAGTCAGGGCGATTTTCCCGGATAACGGTTAGCAACTGCTTTTCCCGCTCCGGGGGGGAGGGAACGCTGCCTTTCGGCCTGGCATCCACTTTCAGATTGAGCAGCAAAACAAGATGCACGGCACGGGAAAGCCATTCTCTGTCGGCTGGATCGATGTGGTCGAGGGTTGCGTAAATCGTTGTTAAGGCGCCGGTGGGATTTGTCGGCCATTTTGGCGGCAGGCCGATATTCGACAGCAAATCATCCAGCAACGGATCCAGTGACGCCATCAATTCGTTTTTGATTTTGAACAGGTCCGTGAAATTTTTCGGCGTGAGCCGATTTTCAGTGAATTCCATCATCTCCTTATGGGACGGCTGACCGTTATAAAGAGACGGGACCCCCCGGTTGGAAACATCCAGCTTCAGATTGAAAGGAAGCTGATGACACAGCCGATCCAGCGCATTGGCCGTGATCTCATGGTACGCATCCCCCGGAATTAGCATGAACAAGTGACCGTCCTGATGCACTTCAATGAGCGGGGATACTCCGGACAGTTCCAGGCTCATGAGAGACAGCCATTTCTGGAGTTCGTCCAGAATAAACGGGTGGTGGGGATCGAACAGATGGACAGGTTTCCAGTTTCTCAAAAGATCGGTGTGAAGGCAGCTTTGGTCGCCGGAAAGCAGCCGGATGACGCCCTTGAGTCCGCCGGTTTCGGCATCAGTGGAAAGCCACGTCCCATCCAGCCGGTCCGCAAGCCGCGCATAAAGGGGGAGTGATTCATACGCGCGGGGCGGCAATTCAGCCGGTGGTGTTCGATGAGCCTGGGTGGCTTCTACTTTTTGCACCAAATATCGAAGCACATCCGGAGTCAGAGAAACTTCCACACTTGCCAGGAACGCATCAATACCGTAGCGGGACATCCTTTCCAAGACCGCGGGCGTTTCCAATTGCGTATTTCTCGGCAACCGCAGATCCTTGTCCAGGTCGTGACAAAAGGCGACGACCGCAAGCACGCACAACCGGCGTTTCAGAACGGTCGGATCCATTTCCGGATTCTGGCCCATCCAGTCCAGTGCAGCCAGCGTAATGGCCCCCCGTGTGACGGAGAGCAAATGATCCAGTAGGCTTACGTTAAAAAAATTGCTGTAGACGGCTTGCTTTTCCGGGTCCGGCGCTATTCCTCCCTTGCCGCTGATGGCCATCAAACGAGGAATTCTGGGATCAATCATTGTTTCGCTTTCAACCTTTTTTCGCGTCTTTTCGCCCAGTGGGCCGCCAAGACGGTCCTTGATCACATAAGCTTCCACGACTTGGGTCAGAAACCGCCTGTAAACCAATGCCGCCATTTCGGTCGCGGCCTTGCGCCACTCAAATTCGGTCATCTTCCCACCCCCTTTTCCGCCAAGCCAATGCATCCGAACCCAAAGCGATTTTTTTCACCGATTCCCCCATACCAGGCCAGGCGAAGGTCTTCTTCGGGACCCTGAAGAACCAAAGGGACACGCATGCCGATAACGAAACTTTTTCGCCCATCCGGAAACTGTTTGAGCGGTATCAACGTGTCGTGTTTCGGGTTGCAGCGCACATAAAGTCGATCAGGCGCCGCCTTGATCCGAACCGATCGCTCCGCCATTCTCGAAAGACGGGTGCTGACTGCAGAAGTCAAGTCCACCTCGTCGATAGATGATGCCCATCTCCGCTTGCCGCTTTCTTTTCGGGAAACAACCAGCGGCGAAAGCATGACAACTCCCAGCGATGTCAACCCCGGTGCAACAGGATCGGGGTCCATTTCCACGTCAGCCGCTGAAAAATCTACGGCTTCCCCCGTCGCCGCCCTTGCATAACGGATATCGGATGGATTCATATCCGACAGCCACACTCCCAACTGCAAGTCCGGGGTGCCAACCACCAGAGTATGAACCCGGTTTCCGCCATTTTGTCGCCATCCCAGGGCGGCAAAATGCCACATGCCGGCATTGGGTCCAACCACCGTTTTAGCGGGAGCCCCTGCGGCCACCCAGGCGTTGACCAGCGCGTCATGGAGGATGTCGAGATTGCGATAGTCAACACTTTTTCTTTTTGGTAATGTGATTCGGACGCGATACATAATGATGACCTCCCGTGTAAATTTTGAAAACATTATAGGTGGCCATGGGAATGCCGGTCAATGGAATAACACAACCTAAAAACGAAATACATGTCAAGGAACTTGACATGTCAACGCGATCCCGTTTCGAATTCATTGAAACTCGGTTATTCTGGGGTGAGGGTCTTACAGCGAATGAATTGGCTGAAGCTTTTGGGATTACAAGGCAATCTGCGCAGGCCACCATCCATAATTACCGGCAGCGACATCCCCGGCAAATGCGATACGACCCGAAGCGGAAGAGACATTTTCCCGAAGATTCTTTTTCACCAAGCTATGTTCGGGCGGCACCGATTCTGTTCCTCGATTATCTCCGGGGACAAACGCTTGCAGGGTTTTACAGGGAGGAACGAGGATTAAGCGATATCGAGGTGACGGATTTAGATCGATTGCTACGTCCGGAATTGCCTCTGGAACCTGTCAGAACGGTTCTTACCGCGCTGCTGCGGGAACAGGTTGTCCAAATCAATTATCGCAGTAAAAACCGAGAATCCGTGACCGTCCGATCCATATCGCCAAATCATTTGGTCTTTGCCGATGATCGATATCACCTGCGGGCCTATTGCCACCAAAAAAAGTATTTTCTTGATTTCGTTCTTTCAAGGATTTTGTGGGCGGAAATTACAAAAGAAGAGTGGGTTTCTTCCATTGAGGACAAAAGCTGGCATACATTTGTTACATTACGATTTCGTCCTGATCCACGATTACCTGCGGAAACCCGGGAAGCGCTGTTAAGCAACTATGAAAGCCAAGAAAATGGCTATTTGCAGGTGAGATGTCGGGAGGCGCTGGCGTATTACATTAAACGAAAACTCCTTTCTTCAGACTACAAATTTAGTATTCCACTGTGGGAAAGTGCCTGATTTTACATGATTTAAATTCCCAAGACTTTTTTCTTGACAGGAACATTATAGGATGTCCCTTGATTCCGCACTGATCCACGCATGACACATTAACAGTCATCAGAAGACGTGACCCCCATTTCATATATTTCCCCAAAATTGGTAGGAGCAGATAATTTGTGAGAATGCAAGATGATCTTTGCTTCCGTTCCTTTTTTAAGCTATTCAATGTACTTCTGGACGTCCTTTTCCGGATAGTTATTTAGAAGCACGATCTCGTCAAAACGACGGGACTTCGCGGCCTGTGCCACGGGTCCAAGGCCGACATTCTCCGATTCACTTGGTGCGCTTAAGTCCGTAAACCCGATCCAACTTATAGGATTTTTTTGTCCAAAAAAATTTCTCACGCAAATTCCGGATGGTTATGGTCAAGCCAATGCTCCACTTCCGTCTTGAAATTCTTCACGAAAATAATCAGTTCATTAGCGTCGTTTTCCGTCACGGCCCCCACATAATCATATTCAACGATGTTCCTTTTGGCGCGGCAGGCATCCAGATAGTTGGCATCATTCTTTCGATCGGAACCCAAAATAAGCGGCAGAGCCTGGATGGTTCGATAATGTTGCAGGGCCCTTTCAGCCTTGAACCCTTCCGCATACAAGAGGACGGTGCAGAGTTTCAGAGCTGCGTTATAGGCAATTCCAAAGCGCCAGTCTGATGAAAGCGCGTTTTCACCGGCATCTTTCAGGTCTCGTTCCACAATTCCCAGAAGATTTCCGATTTCTTCACGGCTGGATTGATGGGCTTTTAGCCAACCGTTGGAGCGCCATTGTTTCAAGGTCATTTTCCGTACCAACAATAAAGATTTTTGGCGACTTCATGACACGGGATATGAAATGTTCCTCTGACCGTATCCGTTTTTCATATTCATCTTCGGTCATCACGTAAGGGTTAATCTCTCTTTCAATTTTTTCCGAACAGTCACTGAGCCGTTCCGAAAGCGCTCGAAAGCCAATGTCCCCGATGACGAACAGGTCCACATCACTGTCTCCACGCTCATCGCCGGTGGCAATGGATCCAAAAACAAATGCGATATGGATTCGTTCATCCATCATGGCATTTCCAAGAACTTCGGCAATGCCATTGGTCTTGATGACCAAATTCCGAATTTCCGGATAAAGGGGATGATCCCTGCTGGCCCGGTAGTAGATTCGATTGCTGTCTTTTCTTCCTTTGACCAGATCCAGCCGGACCAGCTTCTTGAGCTCTTGGCGGATGGTGCTGTCGTTTAGCCGGGAACGACGTTGAAGTTCCCGAACGTGAAGCTCCTTCTCCGTATCTAAGAACAGCAGCCTGAAAACAGCAGCCCGTGCTCGGGAAGACAATATTTCACTCAATGTGTCCATTTTGCGTGATTATACCATGCAATTGCGTGCTTTTTCCACTCATTTTT